>NZ_JBSGCY010000001.1:0-193885 GCF_053602115.1 Nocardia sp. NPDC004582
ACCATGGTGTTGTCGACGTCGAAGAAGGCCGCGGCGGTCAGGTCGCGGGCGATCGCGGGCCACGGCCTCGGGGACCGGGACCGCCGCCTGCGGGACCAGTGCCGTCTCGGGCGCGGGAGCCTGTGCCGGAAGCTGTTGTCCCGGCTGGGTTCCCGGCTCGGCCGCCTTCTCCGCCGCCTTGTCCGTGGCGGCGGGCACCGGCACGCCGAGCAGGTAGGACGCGATCCCGGTGGTGATGGTGACCGCGTGCTTGAGCTGGCCTTCCGGAGTTTCCAGCTGCTGGGCGTCCTCGGTGTTGGCGCCGTTGCCCATTTCCAGGAAGACGTCGGGCACCGTGGTGAGCGCGGGACCCGCGACATCGGATCGGGTCTGGAGTCCCTCGGCGGCGCCGTTGTAGGTGGCGGCCTGGTAGCCGCTCTGCAGATAGGTGTCGCGCATGGCCTTGCTGGCGGCCAGGCCCGCACCGGATTGCACCTCGTTGACCTTGGCGTCGGGGACCGGCAGCTGCGGCACGATGAGGTGGAAGCCCTTGCCGTCGGCGGGCCCGCTGTCGGCGTGGATGCTGACCGCGACGTCCGCGCCGGAGGCGTTGGCGGCCTTGGCCCGTTCGTCGATGCAGCCGCCCCAGCCGGTGTCGTCCGGCCGGCTCATGACCACGTGCGCGCCCAGGCCCTCGAGCGAGGTGCGGACCAGCTGCGCGACGTTCCAGGTGATGGTGTGCTCGGCGATGCCGTGCAGGGTGGTCATGCCGGTGGTCTGGCACGCTTTGGTGCCGCCGCGACCGTCACTGACCTGTTTGTTGGTGTCCTGACTGTGATTGGGCCCCTGATGGCCGGGGTCCAGGAAGATGGTCTTCCCGGCCAGCTTCTGGGGCAGTTCGGGCAGCGCCGGCGCGGCCAGCGCGGCCACCGGAACTATCCCGGCCACGGTGGTGATGGCCGCCGCGGTGACGACGGTGCAGATTCCGGACTTGGTGATGCTTCGTTTCATAAGCGGCGGCGCTCGGGCGGAGCGCCCCTCCCTTCCCACTAGTAACACCAGACCCAGCAGTTCACTCTTGCAACACCAGTTACTACCTGGCAAGCGTCGTGACGGAACCGTTACCAGTGGTCAAACGACCGAAATGCCCTGATCCGGAGCACTACCGGCCGCAATGGCAAGCGACCACAACGCCAACTATCCCCCACCCCGCGTGTCCCGCCCGGACGACGCGCCTGAGCGGTTCGACGCAACCCCTCCGCGTCGAACCGCCGTGGCCGAAGAACGCCGATCAGGCCGAGACGATCTGATCCCCATCGACTCGAATGGCCCGGGAGTCCAGCGCCCGCGGCGCCGGCCCGCCCGCGACCGAACCGTCCAGATTGAAGGTGCTGCCGTGACACGGGCAGTGAATCAGCCCGCCGGACACCGAATTCACAGTGCAGCCCAGGTGGGTACAGACCGACGAGAAGCCCAGGAACGACCCCGCGGACGGCTGGGTGATGACGGTGCCGCCCGTGATCAGACCCCCGCCGACCGGCACATCGCTGGTATTGGCCAGTACGTCCAGTTTCTTCGCCGGTTTCGAATCCGGCCCGCCCGGCTCGGCCTTCGGCGCGGCGGAGGCGGGCCCATCGGAGGTGGTGGCGCAGCCCACCACGGCGAGCGCGGTGGCGGCGACGGCGGTGGTGGCCAGCGCGGTGCGGCGATCCAGGCGGAATCCGCCGGGTTCAGAGGTGCTGTCGGTCATCGGAAACTCCTCGCTCGGGGCCGGACCGATGCGATTCGGCCGCTGCTTGTTCGACGTGTGGGAAGGGTCGGCTGGTTCACCTCGATCACGCGCTCAGCGGCACGCGCCGCAGGGATCGCAACGCGTAATGCACCCGGGTCTTCACGGTTCCGACCGGAATGCCCAGGTCGGCGGCAACATCCTGGTAGGCGCGGTCACACAGGATGACCTGGACGACGGCGTCGCGCTGCGGGGCGGGCAGTTGCGCGAGCAGGTCGGCGACCAGCATGCCGTCGGTCAGGGCGTCGCTGAAGTCGGGCCGGGCGCAGCGGTTCTCGGCCTGTTCGCCGATCTCGTCCCAGCAGGTGTCGCCGGGGCGCGCGGCCCGGAAGCGGGCGATATCGGTGAGCACATTGCGTTCGATGGTGAGCAGCCAGGTGCGCACGCTGCCCCGGTCGGGGTCATAGCTCGCGCACGCCCGCCACGCCCGCAGCAGGGTTTCCTGCACGGCGTGTTCGGCCAGACCCGGATCGCCGAGGCGACTCATGGCCCGCCAGTGCAGCAGACCACGATCGGCGGCGAGGACAGCCGCCAGTCCGGTGTCGGTACACAGCCGGGCGCAATGTCCGGCGCATCCGGTCGTGACCGGGCGAAGTCTTCCCATGACTGAATATCGCGCTGGAGGCCGAAAGAGCATCGCTTGATTGTGAATTCCCAGGAATCGCCCGATTTCCCGAAAACAGACCGAAATTTCTGATAAACCCCTCCCGGGAGACGCGGGGATCGACCGACACCGTACGACGGGAACCGTGCGGTGCAGTGAACTGCTCAGGGAGGAACATCGTGCGTGCAGGCGCGCTCGTAGCCGCGGGAGCATTCGCTTCCGCGCTGACAATGGCGGCGTCCGGAATTGCGGCGGCCGAACCGGCCACCGATATCACCGTCGACGGCACCTATTTGGTCAATGTGGATATCAAGCCGGGTATCTATATCGGCGACGGGTCCATGGATCCGGCCCCCGCGGGCTGCTTCTGGCGGCGGCTGTGGAAGGTCCAGACCCCCGAGGACTATCCGGACCCGAACTACTACATCATCGCCAGCGACTTCACCCGGCTGCGGTCGATCACGGTCGAGATCAAGGCGACCGACGTGGCCTTCTCGACGCAGAACTGCGGGGCCTGGCACCTGGCGCCCGCCCGGCCCAGCACCGGGTCGTTCGGCTGATCGGCCCGCGCCCGTGCGGGGAATCGGCTCGTCCCCATACCCCGCGCGGGCTCGGCCGGGTCACTAGGGTGAGCGCATGACCAGGCAGCGGATTCTCATCACCGGCGCGAGCTCCGGATTGGGCGCGGGCATGGCACGCGAGTTCGCGAGCCGGGGGCGCGATCTGGCGTTGTGCGCCCGGCGGGTCTCGAATCTGGAAGCCCTGCGCGCCGAGCTGCTGGCCGCCCACCCGGGCATCACGGTCGCGGTGCGCGGCCTGGATGTGGACGACCACGCGGCCGTCCCGAAGGTCTTCGAGGAGCTGCGCGCGGAGCTCGGCGGACTGGACCGGATCATCGTCAATGCCGGGATCGGCAAGGGCGCGCGCCTGGGCACCGGGCGCGCCGACGCCAATCTGGCCACCGCCACCACGAATTTCGTGAGCGCCCTGGCCCAGGCCGAGGCGGCGATGAGTATCTTCCGCCGCGAGCACGCCGGGCACCTGGTGCTGGTCTCGTCGATGAGCGCGGTGCGCGGGCTGCCCGGCAAGAAGGCGGCCTACGCGGCCAGCAAGGCGGGCGTGACGGCGCTGGGCGAGGGGCTGGCCATCGAGCTGCGCGGCACTCCGATCAAGGTCACCACGGTGCAACCGGGATTCATCGCCACCGAGATGTCCGCCAAGGCCGGGGACGCGAAACTGGTTGTGCCGCTGGAGAAGGGCGTGCGGTCCATGGTCGCCGCCATCGAGCGGGAGACCGTGCGCGCCTCGGTGCCCGAATGGCCGTGGCGGGTGCTGGGACTGGTGATGCCGGTGCTGCCGCGCGCGATCATGGCCCGTATGGGCTGACGCCGAGCAGGTTCCGCCGGCCGGGGTTTCAGGGGTGCCTCTGAGAGTCGGTCAGTACTGCTTGCGGTGCGGCACGAACTCCAGGGTGAGCAGTGCCACCGCCGCGATCAGCACCTCACGCCACCGGATCAGCACATACCGCTGATCGCTGAACGAGTTGAACTTGCGCAGGAATCGGTACAGCGACTCGAGCCGGATCAGCGGATCCCCCAGTCGCACGGCCAGATACACCGCCTGCATGGTCCGCGACCGGTGCTTGTCGGCGAAGATCTCCGGAAAAGCCGCGAACGCCAGCGAGATTCGCTTGATCCCGTGTTCGCGCGCGTAGTCCACCAGGTCCACGATCATGCGCTCGTCGAGCCCGTTGGGTGCGTCGCGGCGCCGCCACGGCACGTCCAGGCTGAGGTCCTGGCCGTTGCCGGCGGTCCCGTAGCGCTGGAATCCGACCACCCGTCCGTCGGCGTCGCGGGCCATCACCACCAGCATGCCCGGGTGCCGTCCGTCGAGCAGGTGGTCGAGGATCATGGAGAAGCCGCGGGTCTGCCGCCCGGTCCCCCATTCGTCGACGATGGACAGCAGGGTTTCGCGCTGCGGTTCGGTGAGCGCGACCTCGGGCAGGATCTCGGTGGTGACGCCGAAGTTCTTGGTGCGGCTCACGGCCTGGCGCAGGTTGCGGAATTTGCGGCCCACCATGTCGAAGTGGTCGACATCGATGACCACGTCGCGGCCCACGGAGATGGCGCGCAGCCCGCGGTGGTCCACGGCCCGCCGCTGCCACAGCTCGCTCACCTCGGGACTCGCCCCGAGCACCGCGATGCGCCAGCCGTGGCTGCCCGCGAAAAGCGAGAATTCGGTGAGCAGTTCGGGGAAGCGGGCGGGGTCGCCGAGCGGGTCGCCGGACACGACGGCGATGCCGAGCCGGGCCCGGTAGGCGAGCGCCGCGGCGCCCGCGTCATCGAAGAAGTAGGTCTTCGACGAGTGCAGTGCGAACGGGGCCAGCGGGTCCCGGGAGCTGCGCCGGACCAGTTCGGCCACCCGGGGCAGCTGTTCGGGCTGGGGCTTGCTGCCCTGCGGCAGCACCAGGATCGCGCCGCTGACCGCGAGGAACACGAATCCGATCCCGGGGTGGTCGGTCCGGTAGGCGAAGTTGGACACGACCAGGGTCATGGCCGCGCCGGTGAGGTGGGGCAGCGTGATGGGCCGGCGCAGGTAGAGCCCGCGCGCCACGAACAGCCCGGCGACCGAGACCGCGACGAACCAGCCGTGGTCGTCGCCTTCGCGGGAGGCGCGTTCGGCGGCCCAGACCAGGATGACGCTGCCCAGGACCAGCGCCCCCATCAGCCCGACCCGGGTGCTGGGCCCGGCGACGAAGGTGGTTTCCCGGTATGCGGTCAGCGTCGGATTCGGTACGCGTTCCTCACGCATCTGGACCCCTTTTCTCCCGCGTCTCCCACACGACACACTATGTGTGAGAGACAGTTCGGGGCATCGGGTTATTCCGGCCAGCCCAGCCGCGGCGTGGTGAGCACCGGATCGGTGATGCCATTGTGGCAGGCCAGACCGACAGCGTCCCAGCCCGCGAGACTCGATCCGGCCTCATATGCGGATTGGAAGAAGTCCAGGGCGGTGCCGACCGGGTCGGCGGTGGCGCGGACGGTGTCGTAGGACAGGTAGGCGCTGTGCCCGGAGCCCGAGGCCACCCAGCGGGCCTGCTCGGGCCGCAGCGGTTTGTCGCTGCATCCGGTGGGTTCGGGCGCGGTGTAGGAGTAGAAGGTGGGTTCGGGGACCTTGTCGTCGCCGAACCAGAATCCGGCGCTGATCACTTCCCGCGAGTAGGCCTCGCGGGTCACCGGGTCGACGGTGTCGGGCATGCGGATCTGGCGGGCGGAGAAACGCTGCACGGCCAGATCGAAGGTGTGCCAGAAGATCTGGACCGGGCTGATCTTGCCGGAGTAGGTGGCGCTGAACTGTTCCAGAATGCGCCCGACCTGGCTCTGGACGTGGAAGGCCCGCTGCGCGGCGGCTGGGTCGTAGGTGTGGTGCTGCTCGTCCTCGTCGAAGGGCCGGCCGTGGTCGGGCAGGTCGAAGGGGGTGGGGTGGGCGAGGGTCACCTCGATGCCGAGGTTGCGCAGGGCGTTCATGGTCTCGAGGTAGAAACTGGCCACCGATTGCCCCGTGAGCGGCACTTCCTCCTCGGTGCCGCGGTCGTTGCAGACGCGCAGCACGTGGTCGAAGAAGTCGAACGCGCAGGTGAAGACGGGGCCTTCGGTGGCGGTGCCGAGCGGCACGGTGGTCCAGCCGCGGGCGGTGAGCCGGTAGGTCATGTGCCACCAGTGGTTGCGCCTGATCCCCTTGGCCAGGGCCACTTTGCCGACGATCTGGGCGTAGCGGTGCAGGGTTTCCTTGGTGGGCCGCCAGGAGTCGAGCGGGATGGCGGGCAGTATGTCCTGAGCCATCCGCTCATGCTACTCAGCTATCGATCCGTTACCGGCCGTCGCCGGCGTGCCCGGCGAGCAGTTCGGCGAACGGCCGGACCGCGCCGACACCATTGCCGGAGCTGCGGCGCCGGACCGGCTCGTCCTGCAGGAAGCCCTGCACGGCGGTGGGCGCGGCGACGATCTGCTGGGCGAGTTCGGACGCCGCCCGGTGCACGCGCTCGGCGAGTCCGGTGGAGCCGAAGTCCTCGGTGGCGGCGAACACGCCGGTGGGGACGACCACGGCCCGCAGGTAGGTGAACAGCGGCCGCAGCGCGTGGTCGAGTACCAGCGAATGCCGGGCGGTGCCCGCGGTGGCCGCGATCAGCACCGGCATGCCGTTGAGCGAGTCGGTGTCCAGGACGTCGATGAACATCTTGAACAGTCCGCTGTAGCTGGCGGTGAACACCGGGGTCACCGCGATGATCCCGTCGGCGTCGGAGACTTTCTGCCGGGCCGCGGCCACGGCGGGCGTGGGCAGCCCGCCGGTGGTCAGGGTGGTGGCGAGATCGCCTGCCAGCTCCCGCAGTTCGATGACGTCGACGTCGAGGCTCTCCCCGCGCCCGCCCACCGCCGCGGAGACCGCGGCGGCGAGTTGGTCGGCGAGCAGCCGGGTGGAGGAGGGCTGCGAGAGCCCGGCGGTCAGGACTACGAGTTTGCGACTCATGCTCGGCCTCAGTTCTTTTCGGCGAGCACGCGCTCGCGGGCGGGCTCGACCAGGTGGTGCGGGGCGTCGGGGCCGGCGGCGACCAGCGACGCGTGGGTGGGCGGATCGCTGGGCACGCCGGCGGGGCGGCGGGCCTCGAACTCCTTGCGCAGCACGGGGACCACCTCCTTGCCGAGGATCTCGATCTGCTGCAGCACCATGTCCAGCGGCAGGCCGGCGTGGTCCATCAGGAACAGCTGGCGCTGGTAGTCGCCGACATTGTCGGCGAAGCTCAGCGTGCGCTCGATGACCTGTTCGGGGGTGCCGACGGTGAGCGGGGTCAGTTCGGTGAAGTCCTCCAGCGACGGGCCGTGTCCGTAGACGGGCGCGTTGTCGAAGTAGGGCCGGAAGATCCGCTTGGCCTCGGCCTCGGTCTCGGCCATGAACGCCTGGCCGCCGAGTCCGACGATGGCCTGTTCGGCCGTGCCGTGCCCGTAGTGCTCGAAGCGGCGGCGGTACAGGGTCACCATCTGCTTGGTGTGCTGCATGTCCCAGAAGATGTTGTTGTGGAAGAAGCCGTCACCGTAATAGGCGGCCTGTTCGGCGATCTCGGGCGAGCGGATGGAGCCGTGCCACACGAACGGCGGGGTGCCGTCCAGGGGCGCGGGGGTGGAGGTGTAGCCCTGCAGCGGGGTGCGGAACTTGCCTTCCCAGTCCACGCGCTGTTCGCGCCACAGGCGGCGCAGCAGGTGGTAGTTCTCGATGGCGAGCGGCAGCCCGTCGCGGATGTCCTTGCCGAACCACGGGTAGACGGGTCCGGTGTTGCCGCGGCCCATCATGAGGTCGACGCGGCCGCCGGCCAGGTGCTGCAGCATGGCGAAGTCCTCGGCGATCTTCACCGGATCGTTGGTGGTGATCAGGGTGGTCGCGGTGGACAGCACCAGCTTGTCGGTCTTGGCGGCGACATAGCCGAGCATGGTGGTCGGCGAGGAGGGCACGAAGGGCGGGTTGTGGTGCTCGCCGGTGGCGAACACGTCGAGTCCGACCTCCTCCGCCTTGAGGGCGATGGAGACCATGGCCTGGATGCGCTCGGCCTCGCTGGGCGTCCGGCCGGTGGTGGGGTCCATCGTCACGTCGCCGACGCTGAAAATTCCGAACTGCACGGGTCCTCCTCGGGTCGCGTCCACATTTGGTGGATATGGCAACCACTTGAACATAGCGGGTGGGGAGGGTATTCCTGAGCGGAACAGGGGCGTGATTCGCGCCACTGCCACCAAGGCGCCGCCACCCCCGCCGCGGGTCCCGAATCCCGGCGGCACCTGCCCCGTTCCGGAGCCGAGGACTGACCAGTACCCGCAATCCACTTGCGGGTACAGCGAAACACTCAGTAGTGCAAGATCTTTCGAAGTATCCTGAACATTCCCCGCGCAACGCCGGAGATCTCGAGCATGGACAGGGGGTAGATCCAATGGCGGACAACTCCGTCGGTGCGGCATACGCTGTCGTCGTCACCGCGGTCGCCGATCCGATGCAGGTGGAGGGCCTGGAATGGGATCGTGCGGTGGAATTCCTGCCCAGTATCGATTCGCACGTCCTGCAGTCGTGGGTGCGAGATCAGGAGGCCGGGCCCGACCCGCGCCGCGGTGTGGTCATCCCCGGCCCGCAGCGCCGCGTCGGCCAGCGACATCCGTACCGTGAGGTGTGCGTCCCCTCGGCCGAATATCAGCTCTTCAGCGCCGCGGTTCGCAGTAACCGCCGCCGCGCCCTGGCCACCGGCTATACCGAAGAGGAAGGCCGTCAGCGAGCCCGCGTCCTGTCCAGCGCCTACTGACCACACCTGTTCCGGCGCACGCCACCGGACCCGCTCGGGGGGTCGAGCGAAGATCCGAGCCGTTCGTGCCGCCGTGCCACACTCGCGGAGTGCGCATCGCCATCCTGGGCCCGCTGGAAGTAGTGGACGACGCCCGGCCCGTCCCCATCCCGGGAACCCGCCTGCGCGCCCTGCTGATTCGCCTCGCCTTGGACCCCGGCCGCCGGGTGAGCGTCCCCACCCTGATCGACGACCTGTGGCCCGAAGCCGCCCCGAAGCGCCCCGAACACGCTCTGCACGAGCTGGTTTCCCGCCTCCGCCGCACGCTGCCCGCCGACGCCCCGATCCGCGCGAGCGCGGGTGGCTACCTCCTCGACATCGCCGCCCTGTCGGTCGACGCCTTCCGCTTCGAGCGCCTCGTCCGCGGCGGCATCCTGCGCCTCGACCGCGGCGACCGTGCCGCCGGGCACCAACTGCGCGAAGCCCTCTCCCTGTGGCGCGGCCCCGCCCTGTCCGACGTATCGGCCCTGCCCTTCGCCGCCGCGGCCGCCGCCCACCTCGACGAACTCCGCCTGACCGCGACCGAATCAGCCCTGGCCACCGAATTGTCCACCCGCCCCGGCGATCCCCTGCTCATCACCGAACTGACCGGCCTCCTCACCGCCCACCCCCTCCGAGAACGCCCCCGCCTCCTCCAGCTCCAGGCCCTCCACGCCGCAGGCCGCACCCCCGAAGCCCTGACTTCGTACCACCACTACCGAACCCTGCTCGCCACCGAACTCGGCATGGACCCCAGCCCCGAGCTCGCGGACCTGCACCTGAAACTCCTCCGACGCGACCGGGGGTCCCGCACCAGAGCGGCAGGGTCCGAACCGGCCACGAACTCCGAGGGTTCCGCTCAGCGGCCGCGGGAGTCGACACCGGCGTATCGCGATTCGGCGATCGAGCCGACCGCAGCCACGAGTCCGGCTGCGCGGCTCCGGATTCCGCTGACGAGCTTGATCGGGCGCGAAAACGACCTCGCGGAGGTGGTGCGGCGGGTCCGAGACTCGCGGCTGGTCACGTTGGTCGGGCCGGGCGGCGCGGGGAAGACACGACTGGCTGTGGCCGTGGTCGGAGAACTGCGCAGGCGAATCGCGGGCGGCGAGGGAGGGCCGGTCCCGGGCGCGGCGAGCCCTGCGGCCGCAGGCACGACGAGCGGCCGGGTCGACGGCACGGCGAGCGGCCAGGCCGACCGCACGAGAAGCGGGTTGTTCGCGGGTGGTGTGGGGTTTGCGGAATTAGCGGCGGTGAGTGATTCCTCGGATCTGCCGCAGGCCGTGGCGGGGGCGCTGGGGGTGTCGTTGTCGCGGACGGTGGAGCCTTCGGGGGCGGATCCGGTGGGTTTGCTGGCGGAGGCGTTGCCGACCGCGCCGATGCTGCTGGTGCTGGACAACTGCGAGCATCTCGTCGATGAGGTGGCCCGGTTCGTCGAGGACCTGCTCGGGCGGGTGCCGGGGCTGCGGGTGCTGGCGACGAGTCGTCGGCCGCTGGGGATCGGTGGGGAAACACTGTGGGAGACCACACCGTTGGCGGTACCGCCACTGGATTCGACTGATGTCGCGGGTTTTCCGTCCGTACGGCTGTTCCTGGATCGCGCTACGGCGGTCCGCGCGGATCTCGCGCCGACGGAGGACATGCTCGAGACCGTCGCCGAGATCTGCCGTCACCTGGACGGGTTGCCTCTGGCATTGGAGCTCGCGGCCGCCAAGCTGCGGGTCATGCCGCTGCCGGTGCTGCTGGCCCGGCTGGATGATCGGTTCAGCGTGCTGGCGGGCGGGAGCCGCACCGCGCTCCCCCGGCACCGCACGTTGCGGGCCGTATTGGATTGGGACTGGGAGCTTCTCATCGAGGAGGAGCGCACCGCCCTCGCCCGCCTGTCGGTCTTTCCCGCGCCGTTCACCCCGGCCGCCGCCGAGGGTCTCGGGGTGGCCTCCACCGAACTCGAAGCGCTGCTGGACAAATCACTGGTGCAGCTCGTCGACGTGCTGGTCGCCGATCCGGCGCTGCCCACACCGCAGCCGCGCTACCGCATGCTCGAGTCGGTCCGCGCCTACGGTCGCGAGCACCTCACGGCCCGAGGCGAACTGGCCTCGACCCGGTCCGCCCATGCGGCCTACCACCTGGCTCTCGCCGAAGCCGCCCATCCGCACCTGCGCGGCCACGCCCAACTCCCCTGGCTCCGGCTCCTCCACGCCCACCACGATCACTTGATCGCAGCTCTCCGTTTCGCCCAGGAGTCGGCGGACACCGACACCGCCACCCGCCTGGGCTCGGCCCTCGGGATGTATTGGGCCCTCCACGCCAATCACACCGACGCGGTCCGACTCCTGCGCCCGATCCTCGAACTCCCGACCCTCCACCCCCATCCCCCACTGGCCGCGGCCTTCGCCCTACATTCCATGCTCGCCGCCCAGGCCACCGAGCTGACCGCGGCCGCCGACCACATCCGCCGCTGGACAGCGGACACCGTCGCGCCACCAACTACCACCACGCCGACTCCCAGCAGTTCGACCGGGCCGGCTCGGAGTTCAACCGAATCGGCATGGGGTTCGGCCGGATCGGGTTGGGGTTCGGCCGGATCGGCGACAGCGGACGGGGCAGCGGAGTTGGCTCGGGCGTTGGTGGAGTTGGCGGCCGAACGAGTCGACGTGGGGCTCGGAGTTGTGGAGCCGTGGCTGGGACATCCGGATGCGTGGACTCGGGGGATGTTTTGGTTGGTGCGGTCGTTCCTGCACGCCAATGAGTCCGGGGTGGCGCGGCTGGATGCGGATCTGCGGATGGCGGCGGAGTGTTTCGAGGAGGCCGGGGAGCGGTGGGGCTGGTCGACCGCGTTGACGTATCTGGCGTTCACGCGGGCCGCGCTCGGGGATTTCGGCGGGGCCGAGGAAGCGATGGCGTCGGCGCTGGTCGCGGCGGAGGAGCTGGGCAGGCCGGTCGCACTGCGGGTGTGGCTGGTGCTGATCCGCTTGCATTCGGGCGAGGTGGAGGCCGCACGGACCGATCTGCGCGCGCTGGCCGGGGAGACCTTGTCCGCCGCGGACTCCGTCATGACCCAGTTGCTCGCCGCGGACGTCGCTCGGTTCGATGGGGATCTGGCTGAATCGGCGCGCCGTTTGCGGCGAGTCGAATCCGACCTCGGACCGGCCGTGAGCGAAGACCGCTCGTACCGGGCGATGTTCGGGCTGCGCATGGGCCTGCTGCGCGCGGCCGAGGGTAGGACGGCTGCCGCCGCCACCCACTGCGCCGATGCGTGGGCGAACGCTGTGGCCATCCGCGACCTGCCGTTGGCCGCCGAGGTGGCGGTCGGCGTCGCACGGGTGTGCTTCGCTGCCGGGTTCGCCGAAGCGTCGGCCGAGGCGTTGGGCGCCGGGCACGCGTTGCGTGGCGCCCCCGATGCCCGCTATCCCGACATCGTCGCACTCCGAACGGAATTGGCGGCCGCCCTCGGCAGCGATCGCGCGACGGCCGCGTACGAACGAGCCCGGGTTCTCACCCGCGACGCCGCACTCGTGGCGGTCGAATCCAGTCTTCGGACGGTGGGCGACAGCACCTCGAATCACCGCGTGTGAGTACAGAGTGAACGCGTGTGAGCGCGATGTGAACTCGTTGTGAGCGCCGCCCCGCAGTGTGGGCCGCATGCGAAACGACTCCGATCTGCACGAGTTCCTCACCACGTATCCCCACGACGTGGCGTTCGCCGCCGACGACCCGTCCACCGTGGTCGACCGCTGGTTCACCCCCGACATCGACTTCCGCAACGACGGCCTCCGCCTGAACCGTCAGTCCTTGATCGCCCACGCCCGCCCGGCCCGCAAGAACGCCGAATCGGTCCGGGTCCGCATCCATCGAGCCGTGTTGTCCGGTGACAGCATCGCCGCCCACTACACCATGTTCGCGACCCTCCGGACGACCGGCCCGACCGCCACCGAAGTGTGTATGGTCGGCCGCCTGTCCCCCGACGGGCGCATCGAGCGGATCGATCAGCTCACCCGCTCCGTGCCGGTGGAGGGCGAGTAACCGTGCGATCCCTCCCATCTACGCCGATCGTGCGGCGAATCGCCTTGGCCGCCATCGTCTTCTGGTTGGCGGCGCTCGTCGCCACCGGTGGTCTGGCGGGCAAGCTCGGCGGGGCCGAGAAGAACGACGCCACCACGTGGCTGCCGAAGAGTGCGGAGTCGACGAAGGTTTCCGAGCTGACCGGGAAGTTCATCGGGTCGGATGTGTATCCGGCGGTGGTCGTCTACGAGCGCGGCGACGCGGTGTCGAGCGCCGCCGCGCGGGCGCGAGCGGAGTCGGACTCACAACGGTTCGCGACGCTGCCGCAGGTGCACGGGCAGGTCCCGGAGCCCGTGGAGTCCGAGGACGGCAAGGCGATCCAAGTCGTGGTCCCGATCTCGGTGGGCGTCAAGGGAGTCACGGATGCGCTGCCGACGGTGCGCTCGATCCGCGATATCGTCTCCGATGCCGGGATGAGCGTGCACGTCACCGGGCCGGCGGGTTACGGAGCCGATTCGGCGGACGCGTTCTCCGCGGTGAACTCGACACTGTTATACGTGACCATCGCGATCGTCGTAGCGATCTTGCTGGTCACCTACCGAAGTCCGGTGCTGTGGCTGCTACCGCTGGTGTGCGTAGGGGTGGCCCTGACCGTCGCGCAGGGGCTGATCTACCTCCTGGCGGCACACGCGGGCCTCACCGTCAACAGCGACACGGAATTCCTGCTGACCGTCCTGGTCTTCGGCGCGGGCACCGACTACGCGCTGCTGCTCACGGCACGTTATCGAGAGGAGTTGCGGCGCACGGAGAATCGTTACGCGGCCATGGCCACGGCCATCCGCCGCGCCGGACCCGCGATCGCCGCGAGCGCGATCACCGTCGCGCTGAGCCTGTTGTGCCTGGTGGTGGCCGACCTGAACTCGACGAAGAGCCTGGGCCCGGTGATGGCGACGGGAGTTCTGGTCAGCTTCGCGGTGCTCACTACCCTCTATCCGGCTCTGCTCGTGCTGTGCGGCCGGTGGATATTCTGGCCCGCCGCACCATGTTTCGGCGATCCCGAACCGGCGGGAAGCCGCAGGGGGAATGGCCTCGAACGCTTGATCACCTCCCATCCGCGAAGGGTCTGGCAGGTCACCGCAGCGGTGCTCGCCTTCCTCTCACTGGGGTTGTTCGGATTGCACGCGTCCGGCCTCCCGGCGCAGGACAGCTTCCGTAATCGCCCCGACGCTGTGGTCGGCGAACAGGTTCTGCTCGAACATTTCCCGGGTGGATCCGGCGACCCGGTACAGATCATCGGACCGGCAGCGGACCCGGATCGCCTGCGGGAGCTGGCCTCGGGGGTTCCCGGTGTGGTGTCGGTATCGACTCCCGTTCGCGCGGACGGTCTCGCCTACTTGGAGGTGACGACGGCCGACGTGACCGGTAGCGATGCGGCGTTCACGACTGTCGAACGTCTTCGCACGGCAGTGCGTTCGGTACCGGATGCCATGGTCGGCGGTAGCAGCGCCGTCGCGCTCGACACCCTGAGATCCGCGCGCCACGACCGCAATTCGGTTGTGCCCCTGGTGCTGTCCGTCGTCCTGGTGATCATGGCGCTGCTACTCCGGGCCTTGGTCGCACCCGCGGTGGTTCTGGCCACCGTCGCCCTGTCCCTGTCCGCGGCCCTTGGCGTCAGCGCGCTGGTGTTCGACAAGGTGCTCGGGTTCGCGGGAGCCGACCCGTCATTCCCACTGTGGGCCTTCGTGTTTCTGATCAGTCTGGGAATCGACTACAGCATCTTCCTGATGGCCAGGATCCGAGAGGAGACCGCGACCCACGACACCGCCACGGCGACGGTGATCGCGGTGCGCACCACCGGTGGAACGATCACGGCGGCGGGCGTCGTGCTGGCCGGGACGTTCGCGGCATTGCTCACGCTGCCTTTGGTTTTCGCGGCGGAGATCGGGTTCGCGGTGGCATTCGGAGTGCTGTTGGATACCTTCGTGGTGCGGACGGTGCTGGTTCCCGCGCTTGCGATCGACCTGGGTGAGCGCATGTGGTGGCCGCGCCGTAGCCGATTCGGATCTCGCGAGGAAATGCGATTCCCGATTCGATTGTGACGCAAACTATTTAATACATGCGATCTGAAAATCCAAGGAACACTGCATAATTCGGGTTCCAAGGATGATCACCTAGGCGTAAAATGGAGGCATGGATTCGAATGGGGTGACACTCGACGACTGCGGTATCGCTGAACTGGCGGCCGCGGTCTCGACCCTGACCGAATCCATTCAGGGCGGAAACATGACCGGGTTCTCCGACGAAGATGTTGTGTCGTTGATGCAGCAGTTGGAAACGTACAAGCGTCAGCTCGCCGCGCTGGATACCCGTTTGATCATCGAAGCCGGAGAACGGTCGCTGCATTCACGTAGCGGGGCAGGGAAGATGGTGCCATTTCTTCGGCACACCTTGGGCCTGTCGCGGTATGACGCGTCGGTGCGGGTGAAGATCACCCACCACTGCGGCGAATTCGTCCAGCAGACGGGTCACGTCGCTCCGCCGGTGCTGCCGGTGACCGCGGAAGCGTTTGCTACCGGCGAGATCTCCCGCGATCACGTGCGTCACATCATGGACGTGATGAACCACCTGCCCGTCGACGTGCCTACCGAAGCGCGGGCGGAAGCCGAGCAGATCCTGGTCGACTACTCGCGCAACGGGTGGCCCGATGACCTGCTGAAGATCGGCCGCGACATCCTCGCCCGCCTCGACCCCGACGGGAAAGTAGTCTCCGATGCCGACCGTCGCCGCCGTCGCGGGATCACAGTGTGCCGTCCGGGCGTGGATGGGATGAGCCGCATCGAAGGCTGGATCACCCCCGAGCTGCGGGCGTGCCTGGACGCGGTGTTCGCCAAGCTGGCTCGGCCCGGCATGTGCAACGTCGAGGACCCCGAAAGCCCGTCCGCCACCGGTGGGTTCATTGCTGACAGTGTTCTCGATGCTGCTGCGTGTCGTGACCGTCGTGATGCCGGGCAGCGCACCCACGATGCGCTGCTGGCGTTGGTGCAGCCGGGTGTGAACATGCGGACCCTCGGTATGCACCGTGGGCTGCCCGTCGAGGTGGTGCTCACCATGAGCCTGACCGACCTCGAGAACGGCACCGGCGTCGCGACCACCGCGTCGGGCACTCAGATCTCCATCAGCGAAGCCCTGAAGATGGCCGAAGGAACCAAGCCGGTGATCGCGGTCCTCGATGGGGACGGGATGCCGCTGTACCTGCGGCGTTCCCGCCGCACCGCCAACCGCGCCCAACGATTGGCCCTGTTGGCCAGAGACAAGGGCTGCACCCGCCCGGGCTGTGAGCAACCGGCGAATATGTGCGCCGCGCACCACGTCACCGATTGGGCCAAGGGCGGACCCACCGACATCAACAACCTCACACTCGCGTGCGACCACTGCCACGCACTCATCAACGATGGCCCCGACGGCTGGAAAACCGTTGTCATGGGTAAAGACTCGCCGTACCCCGGTCGCACGGGGTGGATTGCGCCGAAGAGTGTTGACCCCACCGCCACCCCACGAGTGAACGATCGCCATCACGTGGGGCAGGCGATCGCTGCTGCGATCGATTCCAGTTGCCGAACGTGGCGCTCACGGGCCGCGTGAGTCCCGGCTGTTCGTGTCGCACTGGCGTGCGCAAAACAACGGGAAGTGTGGTCGCCTCGCCTGCCCTGCCGGACTGGGGCTGACGCCGGGCTGGGATCCGCTACCCGCCGATCCCAGCCCACGGACCGCACGCATCACCTTTCAGAGACCAACCGCTCCGGCGTCTTCCGCTCTTCAGCTCTTCGTTCCTTTGTCTTTTCTTCTCTTCTCCAGGCGTCTTTTATCTTTTGGTCTCTCTTATCTTTTGATCTCTTTATCTCTGGTCTTCCATCTTTCGGCCTTACACCCTCAGATCTCGACCATCTGATAGTCAGCGACATGATCACCGAGATACCGCAAATGGTCAGCGGAATCCCCGAAGCTGTGCTCGATTGCGTTCAACCGCGCGGTGTAATGCCCAACCGGATACTCATCCGTCATACCGATACCACCATGCATCTGAATCGCCTCCTGCCCAATATGCCTGGCAGAACGCCCAATCCGCAGCTTCGCCCGAGAAACAACCATCGGGTCCACCACCCCGTCGCCCAGCGACATGGACGCGTACATGCTCATCCCCCGCGCAAGTTCCAGCGACACATACATGTCAGCAGCCCGCTGAGTCAGCGTCTGGAACGTACGCAGCGCCACACCGAACTGCTTCCGAGTCTTGAGATATTCAGCCGTCAGCCGCAACGACTCCTCCATCGCCCCAACCGCTTCCGCACACAACGCGGCCTGCGCCGCAGCGATCGCCGCGCCGATGGCATCGCTGGCATCAACCGGTTCACCGAGCGATTCCGCGACCGCCCCATCGAATTCGATATCAGCACCGCACCGCCCGTCATGGGTGGTGTACGCCCGCCGGCGCACACCCGGGTCGGAAGGATCGACCAGGAACAGCCCGACGCCACCCTGGTGGACGGCGCTGACGATCAGCACATCCGCCTGGTCCCCATACGAAACCGGGTGTTTGCGTCCGGTGATGCGCCACCCGTCGCCGTCAGGGACCGCACGAGTGCCGGTGTCGGTGGCAGGCCAGCGCAGACCCGGCTCGCCATGGGCGAAAGCGAGTTTCAGTTGCCCTGCCGCGACGCGAGGCAGCAGATCCTTGCGCTGGACATCGCTGCCGACGGCCGAGATGAGCCCGCCCGGCAGTAGCGCGCAGTCCAGGATCGGTTCGGTGGCCAGCGCGCGCCCGATCTCGGTCATGACCAGCATGGCTTCGATGGGTCCGGCGCCCGTGCCGCCGTCTTCCTCATCGAAGGTCAGGCCGAGTAGCCCGATGTCAGCGAAGGTGGCCCAGCGTTCGGCCTGCGGTCCGCGGGCGAGCAGGTCCCGCACGGTGTCGCGCAGCATTTCCTGTTCAGGGGTGAGATCGAAATCCATGGTGCTGCCTCACAGTCCGAGGATCGTCGAGGCGATGATGCCGCGCTGCACCTCGTTGGATCCTCCGTAGATCGATGTCTTGCGATAGTTCAGGTAGGTGGCGGTGCTGCGGCGCGCCCAGTCGGGGGTCGATTCGTCCTCGCGGGCAATCGAATCCGGTCCGGCGATGTCGACCAGTAGTTCGGTGACGGCCTGCTGGAGCTCGGTGCCGCGCAGTTTGAGGATGGACGACACCGGGTTGGGTTTGCCGTCGGCGGATCCGGCGGCGACCCGCAGTTGCACGAGTTCCAGTGCCAGCAGCTCGTTCTCGAGTTCGGCGAGACGGGTGGCGAAGAGCGGGTCGTCGAGCAGGGTGCGCTCGCCGAGGCGGGTCTGCTTGGCGTGTTCCTTGGCCAGCCACAGCCGCACCTTGGTCTGGCCGACGGCGGCGATGCCTGTGCGTTCGTTGCCGAGCAGGAATTTGGCGTAGGTCCAGCCCTGGTTCTCCGCGCCGACGAGCTGATCGGCGGGCACCCGGACGTTCTCCAGGAACACCTCGTTGACCTCGTGGCCGCCGTCGATGAGCTTGATGGGCCGTACGGTCACGCCCGGCGTGTCGAGCGGGAACAGGAACATGGAGATGCCCGCCTGCTTCTTGGGGGCGTCGGGATCGGTGCGGGCCAGGCAGAAGATCCAGTCGGCGAACTGCGCGCCGGTGGTCCAGGTCTTCTGGCCGTTGATCACGAAGCTGTCGCCGTCGCGCACGGCGACGGTGCGCAGCGAGGCCAGATCGGATCCGGCTTCGGGCTCGGAAAAGCCCTGGCACCACCAGATGTCGAGGTTGGCGGTGGCGGGCAGGAACCGCGCCTTGAGTTCCTCGGCGCCGAAGTGCGCGATGACCGGCCCGATCATATTGGTGTTGAAGGTGAGCGGTTCGGGTACCGAGGCGAGCTGCATCTCCTCGTGCCACAGGTGCCGCTGGATCGGGGTCCAGTCCTTGCCGCCCCAGGCGACCGGCCAGTTGGGGGTGGCGAGACCGTGCGCGTTGAGGATGCGCTGGGTGGTGACGAGGTCGTCCTTGGACAGTTCCTGTCCGTGCCGATGCCGGTTGCGGATGTCGGCCGGGATTTCGCTCCGATAGAACGCGCGCAGCTCGTCGCGGAAGGCGAGCTCGTCGTCGGTGAGCGCTAGTTGCATGCGTTGACCTCCAGTTTCGTGGTTACCCACGCCATCGCCGGAAATGATACACAGAGATGCCAGTGTCTCAAATAGGGTCGTATACTCGACTCTCGCCCGGCCCCTCGAAAGGAGCACCCGTGTCCGATCACGACCTCGGCGTCGGCGAACTCATCGCGCGCCGGCACCGCGAGGACAGCGCCCCCGGTCGCCGCACCGATCGCCATCGCCTGGCCCTCGTCATCGAGGGCGGCTCCTCGCGCGGGGCCTACTCGCACGGAATGGCCATGGCCATCGAGGAATTGGGCGTGCTGTCCTGCTTCGACGCGGTGTACGGGGCGTCGGCGGGCGCGTTGAACGCGGCCTGGCTGCTGTGCGGGCGGGCGGTGGATTCGCGGCGGGCCTGGAATCCCGAGGTGATCAACCGCGTCATCAGTCCGGCGCGGGCGCTGCGCGGCGGCAAGGTGGTGGACACCGACTATCTGGTGCACACCGTGTACGAGCGGATCGTCCCCATGGATTTCCCGGCGATCCTGGCCAACGCCATCACCTTCCACCCCATCGCCACCGACGCCGACACCGGCGCGGCCGTCGACCTGCATCCGGAGCTGAGCGATGTGCGCTCGGTGCAGACGGCGCTGCGGGCCTCGACCTGCCTGCCGATCCTGGCCGGGCGGCCGGTGCGGATCGGGGCGCGGCGTTTCGTGGACGCCGGACTGTCGGAATCCGTGCCGGTGCGAACAGCCTTGGCGCAGGGCGCGACCCGGGTCCTGGTGCTGCGCACGCGCCGAAACGACGAGGCCATGCGCCCCCGTCGACGGTGGAGTCGCGGGTGGTGGCGCGCTTCCTGTCCCGGCACGCGCCCGGCACCGTCGAGCCCTGGCTCGCGCGGGTCGAGCGACATCACGGCGACGAGCGCGATTTCGCCGCCGACCCGGCCGTGCTGCAGATCCGCCCGCCGCGCGACGCACCCGATATCGGGCGTATCGATCGTGACCCCGAGGTGCTGCGGACGGCCCTGATCCTGGGACGCGCGGCGACCGCGCGCACACTGTCGGAGTTCCTGGCTCCTAAGCTGTCCGCGTGACACGAGCGGAGGGAACCAGGGCGCCGGGCCGACCGGCCTCGGCGAGCCGAGATGATGTGCTCGAGGCGTCCATCGCCGTGTTCCTGGAGGGAAAACGGCTGGACGTCAATGCCATTGCCGCGCAGCTCGGGGTGGGGCGGGCGAGTATCTACCGCTGGTTCGGCTCCCGCGACGGCCTGCTCGGCGCGGCCGTGGCGCGGCAGTTGGAGAAGGTGGTGGCCCTGGCCGACCGCCGCACCCGCGGCACCGGTGGCGAACGGCTCGCCGCCGTGCTGGACCGAACCGTCGACCTGCTGGTCGCCAATGACGCGCTGCGGGCTTACTTCGACAACGAGTCCACCGCCGCCCTGCGCCTGATCACCCGTGGTGACGGGATCGTGCACCAGACCGCGGTGAGCCTCATCGAGCGCTATATCGAGCGCGCACAAGCCGAGGGTTACCAGCCGCCGATCGAACCGGACACCCTCGCCTACGCCCTGGTCCGACTGTGGGAGGCGTTCCTCTACAACGATGCCGTGGCGGGTTTCCGCGGTGACGTGGACCGCTTGCGCAAGGTCCAGAACGCGCTGCTGCGAACCTGATTCAGCGGTTCGCGATCAGCGGCACCAGCTGTTCGGCGGAGGTGCGAGCCCCGTGGTGGCCCAGCAGAGCCGATTCCAGGGGTTCGAGGGCGGGCCGGATCAGCACGGCCCGGTTCTCGGCGACAGCGATGAGATCGCCGATGCGATGGGCGATCACGGGCGTCGGCGGGGTCGGCCCGAACCAGTGCTCGTCGAGGGCTTGTTCGCGGGAGACGACGGTAGCGTGCGGCGACAGTTCCGCGGTCCACGCCGCGCGGACATCGGCCAGCGCGTCGGGGTGTTCGAGATACACGTGACGCACCCGCGCCTCGCCCCCGATCAGGCGGACACCCCGGTGCAGGGCGGGCAGCGCGTCGAGGTCGATGGCGTTGTCCACGTGGATCATTCCGTGGTCGCCGGTGATCAGCAGCGTGCAACTGGACGGCAGATCCGCCAACAGGTCGGCCACCGCGGCGTCGATCTCCGCGAGCACCGCCAGCCACTGCGGCGATTCGGGGCCGTACAGGTGCCCGTTGGCGTCGAGGTCGGCGAAGTAGGCGTACGCGAACCGCGACGCGGTCCCGGAATGCCGTGCGACAGCGAGGATTCCGGCGCGCAGATCGTCGAGGGTCGAGGCCGGGTGCAGAATGCCGGGCGCACGGAACGCGGCCCGGGTCAGTCCCGAGGCCCGCTGGTAACCCGGAATCACGTAGTGCGGTTCGATCCCGTGAGCGGCTAGGTCCTCTAGCCGACTGGCCTGTGGCTGCACCGATTCCGGCGGGTAGGCCTCGAGGGCGGTGTCACCGGTCGCGCTGTCCAGGGTCCAGCGCAGCGAGTTCAGCAGCCGCACCCCGTCGCCGTCGGGCAGCGCGAAGCTGTAGCCGATGATGCCGTGTGTCGCGCACGGTGCGCCGAGGGCGAGGCTGGCGAGACTGGTCGCGGTGGTGGCCGGAAAGCCCGCGGTGAGGGTGGTGCGGACGTGCGCGGCCAGCGTGGGCGCGCGGTCGGCGTGACGAGCGAGAAGTTCCGCGCCGAGACCGTCGATCAACAGCACCACCACATCCCGGTTGGGCGCGAGGGCCAGCGGATTGCGCTGGTCGAGCCCGAAGGACGCGGCGACGGACGGCAGGACGTCGGCGAGCGTGGCCGGCGACGTCCCCGAGGGTGAACTGGCCATTCTCCGACTCTATTGATGTCGGCGCGATAATTCGCCGGAGCTGCGCGGGCCGGCCGGGGCGGGCACCGGGCCCAGCGGGGTGCGGGCCCGGACGTCAGGCCGATCGCCGGCCCGATCAGGCCAGAGTCTGCCGCTCGACGAGGTCGCGGACTTCCGCGGTGCGGTCACCGGCAAGCACAGCCACGGCGCGGGGACTGCGCCAAATCCCGTCCAGCACAGTGGCAAAGGCCCGCGCCTGGTCGCGGGTACCGAAGTCGAGGTCGATGTGGAGGGTGTTCCCGCCGGGTTCGCCGCGCGCGATCCGGTACGCCAGCACGCCATTGTCGCGGCGCACCTGGTCGTAAGCGTCGAATGCGGTCTTCCAGGCGTCGTAGTCGGTGACCTGGTGCGAAATGTGGAGTGTGAACACAGGAGGCTCCTTACCAATGCGGGGATTTCGGTGTGACTCTCAGCATCGCCCTCCGGTGTGTCGCGTCCCATCCCGAATTCTGGGGATATCGCCTCGGCCCGCACCCCGGTCTTCGGTCGTATTCTGTAGCCGTGTCCACGCGGACGGTTCTCGCGCGGGAGGCCATCGACCGGCTGTGCGGCGGCACCCTCACCGCGAAGGCGCTGCGCGAGCGGGTGCTCGCCGAGATCCGGCGCGTAGTCCCCTACGACGCACATGTCTGGTTGCTGACCGATCCGGTGACCCGTGTCGGCACGTCGCCACTGGCCGATATTCCCGGGCTGCGCTGGCCGGATCTGCCCCGGCTCGGGCGCGCCCGCTATCTGACCCGGATCAATCGCTGGACCGACATGATCGCCGCGGGGACACCTGTCGGCACGCTCTGGTCCGCCACCGACGGGCAGCCCGCCCGCTCCGAGCTCTGGCGTGAGTTCCAACGGCCGCTGGGCGCGATCGATGTTGCGGCCCTGGCATTCTGGGATCGATTCGGCTGCTGGGCCTGGCTGGATCTGTGGCGGTATCACCCGGCCCCGGCGTTCGACGCGGGGGAGGCCGGATTTCTCGCCACGCTCACCGGCCCGGTGACCACCGGGCTACGTCGAGCCCAGGCGAGGACGTTCGTCGCGGCTCCGGCGGCGGCTGCGAGCGGCCCGGCGGTGCTCGTCCTCGGCCCGAATCTGAATGTGCGGCTCCAGACACCGATGGCCGCCGAAACGCTGTGGCGGCTGAATCCGCCCGACGAACCGATGACCGTCATCCCGGCCGCGGCCTACAACGTGGCGGCCGCGCTCATCGCGCAGGAGAGCGGCATACCGGTGGGGCCGCCGTGGTCGCGCGTCCACTTGGGCGCGGGCCGCTGGGTGACCCTGCGCGCGGCCAGGCTCGGTCCGGCGGGCGCCGCGACCGCGGACATCACCGTCAGCATCGAGGAGAGCACCCCCGCCGAGCGCCAGGAGGTATTCGCTCTCGCACACGGCCTGACTCGCCGCGAACGCCAGGTGCTGGACGGTCTGACGGCCGGGTTGGACACGCGCGCGATGGCTCGGCGATTGTCGGTCTCCGAACATACGATCCACGACCACGTGAAGACGGTGCTGGCCAAGACCGGCTCGCCGACCCGGCAGACGCTCCTGTCGCGGATCGCCGGGACCGGCTGGTTCGAGGTCCGTGATCGATGACAGACCTGCGGGTCATCCAACAGCGCAGGCCGACAGGTGATTTCGAGGTCAGAATGCCGGCGGCGGGGGCAGGCGGCGTTCCCGGGGGACGAGTAGGAGCAGAAGCGACAGGAGCAGTCCACCGGCGACGAGGTAGAGCCCCCAGGTGCCGGAGAGCAGGTGCCGGTAGTCGCTGCGGAGTTCGTGGTCGAGGCGCTGGTCGAGTCGCCAGGTCAGGACGCCGAGTCCGGCCAGTCCGGCCAGCACGCCGATCCAGCCCACGATGCGGGACCCGGTCAGCGCGGCCAGCAGCACCACCGCCGCCGCGCCCAGCAGTCCGATGGCCAGTGAGGTGAAGAAGCTTCCCGACTGCGCCCCGATCTGACCCAGGGTCCGGCCGGGCTCGAAGCCGTTGCGCAGGTCGGTGAACTGAACATTCCGGGCGTCGACCGTGCCGACGAGCGGACCGAAGACCCCGACCGCCACCGCGATGGCGGCGGCGAACAGCAGGAGGTGAACGAAAGTGCGCATACTCCACGGTATTGCGCGGACGGTCCCCCGGCACGCGATCGAACCTTACGGTCCGAAACATACCGGGAGACCGGCTGATGAATCAGGCGCGACGATCCACCGCGGCCCACGCGGCCACGGCGACAACGCTCGACACCACGGCCACCGACGGCCAGGCGCCGATCTTCTTGGCCAGCGGGTGCGAGGCACCCATCGCGCCGATGGCCAGCCCGGTCAGCGCGGCCGCGCCGCCGGTGCCGACCGTCTTGCGCCAGCGCGGGAAGGCGGCCGCCGTGCCCGCCGCGAACACCGCGCCGCCGAGCTGACGCTTCTTGGTGGCCTGGGCGAGCGCGAAGCCGCCGGTGAGTCCACCGGCCGCGAGCAGCGACGTCGGTACCGCGGGAATCCCAGCCATTTCTACCTCCAACAGATACGAGCGAACGACTACCACCCCGACGGTAACCGGAGCCAATTCCGCCGTTTCTTCGGGTCGGCGTTCGCCGCTCAGTCGCGCTCCGGGTCGGCGAGCAGCGAGCGATTCAACTGGTCCTCGCTGATCGGCGGAACCGGCAGCGGGTGCGCGGCTTCCGCGCGCAGACCGTCCAGGATCAACGCCAGATTGCGCCGCCACGCCTCGGGGGCGATACCCGCGGTCTGCTCCACCACCCGCGTATGCGACCAGGTGATGAACGCGATGTCCTCGAGCACCCAGTCCGCGCGGAGCACTCCGGCATCCTGTGCGCGCGTGATGATTTCACGCATGACGGCATGCCCGCGATCGCGTTGGGCGGCGATCTCCGGGCTGGGCGCGGCCCGCAGCGCGAGCTCGTTGAGCAGGCGGTCGTAGGCCTGTAGCTCACAGATCTTCTCGACCAGGTACACGAACGATTCCCACGGATCATCCAGGGCCAGAGCGGCTTCCGCGATGCGACTGCCCGCCTCGATGCGGTCCTCGACCGCGGCCGCGATCAGATCGTCGCGCGCGGGGAAGCGGTTGTAGAGGGTGCCGATGGCCACGCCCGCGCGGGCGGCGATCTCCTTGAGCGGCGCGTCGAGCCCGCGTTCGGCGAACACCTCACGCGCCGCGGTCACCAGCGCGTCGCGATTGCGGCGGGCGTCGAGGCGGAGCGGTCTCTGGGCGGGCATGCGCCCGATCCTACAAATCCGGGTCGGGTTCTATGTTGAGCATAGGTTCAAGTTAATGCTAGCGTCGGCAGGGTAACTTGAACCATTGCTCAACTTAGCTAGGAGCGAGCATGAGCAAGACCATCGCGATCTTCGGTTTCGGCCCCGGTCTCGGCCTGGGCGTCGCGCGGCGCTTCGGGCGAGAGGGATTCCGCGTGGCCGTGATCGGCCGCAACCCGGACAAGGCCGCTCAGCACGTGGCGGACCTGAAAACCGAGGGCATCGAGGCCCAAGCCTTCCCGGCCGACGTCACCGCCGCGGACCAACTCGACGAGGCCATCGCATCCATTCGGCGGACCCTCGGCGACATCGATGTCGCATTGCACGGCGCGGCCGCCGGGATGACCGACCGCGCACCCTCCACCCGCGCCGTGGACCTCGCGGCCCTGCGCGTTCCCATGACCTTGAAGCTGCACTCCCCCATCCTGATGACCCGCGCCCTGCTGCCCGCCATGCTCGAGCGGGGCGCCGGTGCGCTGCTGTTCTCCTCGGGCTCGCCCGCGCACGGCGTGCTGCCCTATCTGGCCAATTTCGGTGTGGCCCTGGCCGCGCAGCGGGCCTACGTGCTGCAACTGGCCGAGGAATTGCGCGGCACCGGCGTGCACGTGGGACTGATGAACATCGGCGTGCTGATCGGCGGCAGCGAGGCCGAGCGCATGGTCGACGAGCACCCCGAAGTGGTGCCGCCGGGCGTCAGCATTCCGCGCATGACCAATAGCGAACTGGGAGAGCACTATTGGGACCTGTATGCCCGCGGGGATCGAACCGAAGTCGAGATCGGCTTCTGATCCGACACCCCACCGGTCAGCGGATGCCCGGCGTGTCCGGGTCCGTGCCGACGCAGCCGAGGATGAAGCAGCCCGGCGGCCAGTCCCCGAACGGCGGTGACAGGGGTGTGCCGAGGCAGGTCAGCACACCGCAGCCCGGATAGGCCATCGGGCCCAGGCCCAGCGCCGCCAGGGTGGCGTCCGGATTGACCATCATGGGGTCGGCCAGGCTGGTATCCGGTCGCTGGACGTACGGCCCGGGATCGGGCAGCGCGGGAACGCGGAAGGCCGCGGTGAGGCCGCGCAGCACGTCGTGCGGAAAGCTCACCGCGCCACCGGGAACCGTGACGCCGGTCCAGCTGACCAGCAGTCCGAGGCCGGGGACGATGAAGTTGTCCTGGCGCATCATCCCCGCCATCTGGATCGCGTCCTTGGGCAGGCCGGGGAACAGGTCCTCGCAGTCCGGGCCGTTGACGGTGATCAGGAACCCGTAGCACGGGTTGACGCCGTTGGGGGTGGTGGCCTCGGTCAGGTATTCCGGGGAAATGAGCTGACGCCCAGACCAATTGCCGCGATTCACGAGCAGCAGCCCGAGCTTGGCGTAGTCGTCCGGCGGCATCACCAGGTGAGCGTGCCCGTAGGTGTGGCCGCTGCGATCGCGCGCCCAGTGGTAGTCGGACCGGCGAATACCCAATGGATCGAAGAGTTTTCGCTGCGCGTACGCCTGGAAGTCCTCCCCCACGGCTTGCTGGATCACGTGGACGAGCAGGTCGACGGCGCGCTGGCTGTACTGCCAGGTTTCACCCTGCGGGTGCCTGACAGGCATGGCCAGCGCCTGCGCCACCACATTCGCGTCCAGCCGCGCCAGCCCGGTGATGCCCTCGGACGCTATGGCGATTTCCATCCCGGAGGTCTCTGTCAGCAGGCTGCGCACGGTGATCGCGCGATGCTGGGCGTCACCGAGCCCGGCGGGCAGGTAGTCGCCGATCGGATCGTCCACGCGCAGCTTGTGTTCGCCGACGGCGAGCCCCGCCACCAGCGACACCACGCTCTTGGTGCCGCTCCACAGATTCCAGGCGACACCACCGGCACGCTGATTGGTGGGCCCGCCCGCGATCAGGCAGTTGTTGCGGAACACCTGCACGGTGAAGCGGGTCGGGTCGGAGGCGAAGTCCACCGCGCGCCGCAGCGCCGCCGAATCCAGACCCACCTCGTCGGCGGTCGCCGTTTCGGGCTGCCTGCCGTCGCTGACCGCGCAGTGCCGCAGGCCGTCCGGCTCCGCCCCCGCGACAGGAGCCGCGAACGAGGTCAGGGCGGCGGCCAGCACCACCGCCAGGATGCCTGTCAGCAAGCGCGCCACTCGACCCTCCAAACTCCGATGAATCCATCTGGCGCATCGGAGAATCGGCGGTCGTGATTAGCGTCTCCCGGCCCGTGACTTTCGGGGGCGCGGGTTTTCGGGGCAGCCCGATCAGCGGGTGTCGACGGTGGCGAAGGCCGCCCAGATCAGTGGCGAATGCTCGATCGCGCCCGTCGCGCGCCACGCGGTCAGATGTGTGCGCTGCCAGGCGTTGAGCGCGAGGACCGGATCGGCTGTCTCGTGCGCGGAGTCGATGGCGCACACGGCTTCCTGGAACGGCTGCACGGTCGCGGGCATGCCCGCGAGCCGATGGAACGCCAGATCGGTGGGCAGCGGCCAGCGGCCGGCGGTGACCAGTTCGGCGCCGCCGGTGAGCATGGCCGCCACCAGGCCCAGGGGTTCGGCGAAGCGCAGGTCGCCGCCGCTCTCACAGGCGATCAGCGCGACCCGGCTCGGAATCGGCCAGATCTCGGGTCCCGTCCGGGGAACACGCACGCCACCACCATTACCCATCTCGCCGCCGGCGGTCCCGGCGCTTTCGCCGACGCTCCCAGCGCGCTTGCCCACGATGCCGGGGCCGTAGCCCAGATCATCGCCGATGGTGCCGGAGCTCGGGTCCGCCGCGAGTGCATGGGTGCCGAGCAGCAGGTCGCGCGCCGAGAGCGGGCGGTGGTCGCGGTAGGCGGGTGCGCAGCCCGGGCTGGCGGCGGTGCAGGACAGGTGCAGGGTGGCCGATTCGCTGCGACCGGATTCGGGGGCGGCGGCGGTGACATGGCCGACGTAGAGCAGGCGGGCCGCGCCCGCGTGCAGGGCGCGGCTGAGCCAGGCGCGGTCGAGATCGGTGCGGCGGAACGCCTCCACCGGGTCGGCGACGGGCGGGGTGAGGCGGCCATTGGCCGCGTGACCGGCGACCAACGCGGCCAATGGCGCTGCGGCGGAGTCCATCCGGCCGAGAACGGATCCGAGCGCGGAGTCGGCGCGGAAGCCCGGCACACGCGGGTCGAGTACAGCGACGACGGGCAGATCGCGGGTTTCCGTCCATGATCGCGCGACGCGGGCGGGCGCGTGCACGATGCCGGGCGGAGCCAGCACACTCACGTCGGCGATCTCCACCAGGCGCACATCCGGATCGGGGGCGATCAGCTCCCACGGCAGTTGCGCGGTGCGCGGTGACGGCTGGATCCGGATGTGCGGGCGAACGCCTCGCACAGCGAACTCGTGCAGCGATACCGCCAGGTTGTAAGGCAGGAACACCGACGAGAGGTACTGCGCTAAAGCGTTTTCCGACTCGACTGTCGCCAATTCTCCAGTGGTGAGCGCGGTTTCGAGCCCACCCGCCACGCCCGGCGCGGGCAAGGCGGCGGTGAACCGGCTCATGGCCGCCTCGACCTGGACTTCCGGTACGACTCCGACCCCGGCGGGGGCGCTGTCGGCGGTCCAGCGCCAGGTCAGGTAGAGGTCGCCCGCGTCCGCCATCCGGACCAGCACGGTGGGCGTCATGCGGGGATCACGCGGTCGGTGCGGACGCGGCGGCCGTAGCGTTGTTCGGCCGCATCGAGCCAGGCGGACAGGGCGATATGGCCGTCCGGCCGCACCGCGATGCGGGGCGGTGGCGCGACGGGCAGTCCCGCGCCGGCCGCCACCGCCGCGAGGGCGGTGCCGAGTTGCAGCGCGTCCTGGACCGCGGCCGCCGAGTCCGAGGGCGGATCGAAGGGTTCGAACACGTCCAGCGGCGCGGGCGGATCCGTGCCGAGCCGGTCGATGTCCAGAATCGTGCCCGCGCACTGATTTTCGATGAGGTCGGCGACGAGCCGGGCGTCCCCGGCCAGGTAGGCGTACCGGAAGGCCAGTCGCAGAGCGGGATCGACGACGCGGCGGTTCCAGGTGTCGCGTTGGGTGCCGTCGGGGAGTTCGTAACGGACCGCGTCCAAGGCCAGTGCCGCCGGAACCGCCAGATCGACCGCGCGCGCCAGCAGGCCGGGCACGTGCGCGACGAGCGGCTCCAGGAGTCCCGCGTGCCAGTAGTCGAGCTGGGCGCAGTGCAGCCCGAGGCCGCGAGCGGCGTAGGTGCCGCGCGCCGCCGCGAGCTCGGATTCCCCGTCCTCGTACCGTCCCGCGGCGAAAGCGCTGGTGGCCAGTCGAAGTCGTACGTCCGCCGCTTCGACCACCGCGTGCGACTCCTCGAACTGGCGCAGCGCCGCACGGTACGTGTCGTCCGCCGTCTCGGTCCGCCCGCGCCGTTCGGCGATGAACCCCATGACCTTGAGGCCGATGCCCGCGCGATGCGCCATCCCGGCCGCCTCGAAGTATTCCTGGGAGGCGGCCAGCAGCGGCTCGGCGTCGTCGAAAGCGCCGGTGCGCGTGTGCATCAGGGCCAAGTTCTGCTGTGTCTCGGCGACCCCACCGGAGTCGGCGACGGCTTCGAAAGCGGCCAGCGCCTGCCCCGCGAAATCCTGGGCCAGCTCCCACCGCCCGGTCTCGAAGTGCGCGGCCGCCAGGTTCATCAGCGGATGCCCGGCCTGCTCCGGCCCGAACCGCCGTGCCGCGTCCAGTGATTCGCCGGCCAGCTCCAACGCGCGCCACCACTGTTGCCGATGCAGGGCGACCGCCGTGGCGGACACCAGGCACGCCAGCCGCAGATCGCCCGGCGCGCCCTCGTACCCGAGCGCCTCCCGGGCCTGTTCGAGAGCCGACTGCGCGCCATCCAGATCCCCGAGATTCTGCAGCGCCTGCGACAACCCGATCAACGCGCCGGGATACATCCTCGGCGCGTCCTTCCGCATCTGTGCCAAGGCTTCCCGGAACCGCGCTGCCGCCCCGGCGTGATCCCCCAGCCGATCGGTCACCACCGCCACGTCCACCAGCGCACACAAACGCAGGTCCCCCTGCTCGACCTCGGTAGCCCGCTCGAATATCCGCAGCCCCTCGAGCAATTCACCGCGCGCCACGGCCTCCGCCCCGGTCCGCAACAGCGGACTCGCACCCGCGCTATCCTCGATACCCGCACTCATGTCAGAAGTCCGAATCACCTGCGGCGGCGTCGATTTCGGCGAGCAATGGCGCGAACGGACCGTCGTCACCGACCTGGGCCGCGGTCCGCAGTCGTTCGGTCGCGAAGTCGCGGATTCGCTGACGCACCGCGCCCTGCGCCGCCGCTCGCGGGTCAGCCGCGAGGTCGGGTCCGAAGCCCGGGACGCCGATGGCGATATCCACCGTGGAAGCCGGTGCGGGCAACTCGGATTCGCCGATCCAGCTGTCACCACCCGGTCGCAGTTCGGTTCGCAGCTCATCGCGCCCGGTGTCGACGCGGGCCCACGGCCGCAGGTGCTCGGGCACCTCGGCGGGCAGAGCCGGATGGGCGGCCACGGCGATGGCGACGGTGGTGGCCCCAGCCCGCCGGAGGACCTGCCAAGACACCGCGGATTCGGAGGCGTCGACCAGGCCCGGCGGGCACTGCCGCCAGTCCCAGCCGCCGGTGCCGCGCGCCAGCACCAGAGCTCCTCCGGAAGGCTCCGCGTCACCGGCCGCCAGCGCGTAATCCGAGGCACGCAAGGAACTCTCCACGGACGCGCGGGCACGCGGCGCCACGGCGTCCGCGCCGTCCACCAGGGACTCACACTCCTCGGTGAGCAACGCGATATCGCGGTCGAGCAGCGCCGGATCGAGGGCGGCGATGCCGTCGAGGACCGAGGCCGGCCACCAGCGGGACGCCCAGTGCGCGTAGGCGAGTCGGCGGGCACTCACCACCAGTGCGGGTAGCCCGGGGGCCGCGGCCGCTTCGGTCAGCCGGTACCCGGATGCGGCGGCGCCGAATTCGGCGAGATCCCCCTCCAGTTCGCGAGCTCGCGGCCGCACGGCGTCGAGCGCGCTGGCGACCGGCTCGCCGTACAGCGCCCACACCCACTCCTGGGCGGCGTCGACATCATCGATGATCGCGACGGGGAGTTCCTGTGCGGCAAGGACATTCCAGGTCAGGAGGCCGCCGAGCACTTCCAGCACCATGGTGCCGGGTCCGGCGGGCGAGACGGCCGGGGTTCCGGCCGGGACGATGGCGCGCACCGCGCCGGGCCGGCGCTCGATGGTGACGGTCGAGTTCGTCATCCCGCCCTCGATTCCTGTCCCTCGGGCTCGGCGGTCGCGGTGGCGGCCAAGGCTTTCTTCACGCGCATGCGGTGGTCCAGGATGACCGACCGGGCCACCCCGTCCAGCAGGTCCCAGAGCTCGTCGGCCGCGTACACCGGAAGTTCGCGCACATCCCGACCATGCAATCGCGGCCACAGCCTGCGCAGGTAAGGACGCCACGGCACCCGCAGATCGGCGGCGATGGCGCCCAGCGGCCCGTCGACGGCGTCCACGTGCACCTGCATCCGCCGGGCCTGCAAGACGTAGGCCTCGCGTTGCCAGCGCCCGTTGATCAGCCGCGCGGCCGCGCCCCCGACGGCGGGGTCCCCCGAATCGATTGCGGCCCTGGGGACTCCGGTGGTGATGCCGGGCGAGCCGGCCGCCGCACCTGCTCGGGCCGGGGACGGAACCGCACTCGCGCTGTTGCCGTTCGGCCCCTGTCCGCGGTGGTCGCCGAGGGGCCGCAGGGCGACCGCGAGTCTGGCTCCCGCGGCCGCCGTCACCCGCAGCGATTCATCCAGCAGCGCCCAGGGTGAGCAGGCGCGCGCGATCTCGGCGTCGACGAGTTCCGGAATCGGAGGCAGGTCGGCGCGTTCGCTGGAGGCCTGCAGGACCGTGAAGACCCGCTCGTGAATGGTGCGGTCGAGCGGCAGCCCGAGGGTGGCGGTCGCGGCCGAGGTTCCGACCTCGGGTGCTTGCGGCAGCGGGTGCAGGGTGAGCCCGAGTTCCTGTGCGGTGCTGCCGATCTCACCGCTCCAGAGCCGAATCCCGGTGTGGGTGCCCACGGAGGCTTCGACGGCGTCGTCGAGGTCGGGCGGATCGTCCGCGTCGTCGAATCGGGTCGCGGCGCAGGCGTCGACGAGTTCGCCGAGCAGATCCGCGTGGTCGGGGACGTCGGTCAGCGGCCGCCGCCGCCAGGCGGTGTCGATCAGCTCGACCAACTCCCCGCAGCGCGCCGGCTCGGACAGGTAGTCCCGCAGCGCCTGGGTGGTGCGCCCGGCGGTGACCCCGTGGAGCTCGCGCAGCGCCGCCTCGGCGACGGGCCGGTCCCGCACGGGATCCGGGCGCCCGGAGACGGTGGCCAGTTCGAAACAGCGCTGGAAGTACAGGTCCTGGGCATTGCCCTCGGTGATGCGCAATGCGCGCCGGGTCTGTTTGAGCAGTGTGAACCAGGCCGCGGTGGCGGCCAGGACATCGGCGGCGGCGTGGACGCGGGCCGCGAGCAGCACCGCGCCGTCGGCGGTCAGCATGGCCCCGGCGCAGGACGGGTGCTGAACGGGCCGGATCACCAACGGATCCAGGATCAGCTTGACGGTGCGCCGCAGCGGCCCGCCGTGGGGCCCGCTCAGGGGTTCGACACCGGCGAGGCGGTGCCAGACCTCATCCAGCACCATGGCCCGCGGTCGTCGCATTCGCCCACGTTATCGCAGTTTCGCCGACCTGCGCGCCTCGGAAGTTGGGATCGGTAGGCGGGGTGCCGATTCCTACTGTTCTGGCATCGGTTCCACCCCGGAGCCAGCATCACGAGAACGAGGAATGACCATGAACACCAAGCCGATCCGCCTCACCACCGCCGTCCTGGCCGCCACCGCCGCGGCCGCGCTGCTGGTGACCGGTTGCAGCTCCAGCGATTCCAAGCCCGCTTCCCCCACCACCGCCGCGACCTCCGCCGCGCCGGGTTCGGCGACTCCCGCGGGCGGCGCGTCGTCGGCGTCGGTGGACGGCAAGGCGATCAGCGGCAAGTTCGACACCACCTGCGTCAAGCAGGCGGGCACCCTGGCCCTGGCGCTGGCCGACCAGAGCAACGCCACCTACGGCACCCTCGCCGCCAGCGCCACCATCACCGGCGACAACACCGTGCAGGCGGTCGGCATCACCGGCACCAAGGGCGGCGCGAACGGCCAGCCGTACGCGGTGGGCTTCGGCAACGGTATGCCGGGCGGTTCGGCGAAGGTCACCAAGAGCGGCAACACCTACACGGTGTCCGGTGAGGGTGTCGGCGGCGTGGACCTGTCGAACCCGATGGCGGGCCCGAAGACGGAGAAGTTCGAGATCGTCTTCGCCTGCTCCACCATCGTCGGCTGACACCGACCGCCAGGCCCCCTGTTCTCCCCGCTCGTGCCGCCGGGCACGAGCGGGGCCCATCACCGCAACGAATTTCGATCAGGAAAGCAGTCATGAAGAACCAAATCCGTTACACCGTCCTCGCTCTCGGCGCCCTGGCCATCGGCTACTACCTGTGGCACGGCCTCACCTCCGACGACGTCTTCGGCTGGGTGGGCCCGCAGATGGCCCTGCCGATCATCGCCCTGACCATCATCCCGATCGCCTTCGCCTTCACCGGTGACGGCATCATGTCGGCCTTCACCGGCACCAACAGCTCCCAGTTCCGCGACGGCCTGGTGGGTCTGGGCACCGTCGAGAGCGTCCGCCAGACCGGCGTGTACCTCAACGAGCAGCCGCAGGTGCGCATCGACTTCCGGGTCGAGGGCGCCGACGGCAAGGTGTTCGCCTCGCACGCCAAGCTGATCGTCCCGCTCACCCAGCTGGCCCTGCTGCGGCCCGGCGTGGTGCTGCCGGTCCGCTACCTGCCCGACAACCTGGACAAGGTCGAGGTGGACCTGTCCGGCGACACCTCGGCGGCCCAGGACGCCATGAACGCGGCCATGATCCGCAAGGGTTTCACCACGCCCGCCAAGCTCGATATCGCCCGGCGCGGCATCGCGGCCCAGGCGGTGGTCCGGTCGCTGTCGGTGCCCGGCGAGATCCGCGAGGGCTACACCCGGCTGGACCTGGTCCTGGTGGTGACCCGCCCGGACGGCACCACCTTCGAGACCCGCACCGAGAAGTTCCTGCCCCCGACCGCGGTCTCGCTGGTCCAGGTCGGCCGCATCGTGGGCGTCCACTACCTGCCGGAGAACGAACGGGAGGTGGTGCTGTCCCTGCCCGTCAACGCCGCCGGATGATGAACGACCACCTCGAATCCCCCAGAGCCGCAGGCCTTGCCGCCCGCGGCTCTCGTGCTGTGTCAGGGCCGTTCGTAGCACCCGTCGATCCGGCCGCGCCCGCAGGCCCGTGCGGCGTCGAGCACCTGTTGCGGCTTGGCGGCGTCGAGCGTCCCGCCGCCGGGCAGGGTGACCGGCTCGGCCAGCGCGAACACCTGGAAGACGTAGCGGTGCGGCCCGTGTCCGCGAATCGGCGCGGGCCCCAGATATCCCCGGCCCCAACTCGACCGCAGCAGCCGCACGCCCGCGGCGGTGGTGCCGGAATCCAGTGCACCCGTGGGCAATTCGCCGACCCCCGCGTCGATCAGCGCGAGCGCGTGCACGAACGGCCCGCCGAACGGCGCGTCCTGATCCTCCACCACCACCAGCAGCCCGGCGTGCTCGGCCGGTAGCCCCGACCACGCCAGCGCGGGCGAAAGATTCTGTCCCCCGACCCTTCTCATGGTGTGCCGGATATCCAGCCGCGCCTCGTGCGCGAAGTCCGCGCTGGTCACCTCGAAGACGTCGCCGGCGGCCAGGTTCGCCCGGCCCCAGGCCAGTTCGCCGGCCGTCGCGCGCCGATTCCGAAGCATTCTCCCGATGACCGCCATCGCATTCTCCTCACCCGGCAACCGTCACGGCCCCATTGCCCGCCGATCACAATAATGTGGAAACGAACTGACTGGTGTCCTTTTCTGGTACCCATGACTCAGCGACCAGGTTGCCCAATGTGAATTCGAAATGCACTTCTACCAGCACGGAAGAAGGAGCGATGAGAATCAGGCGATTTACCGCGACCGCTGTGCTCGCAGTCGGAGCAACGGTGATGACAGTCGGCACCGCGATGGCCGACCCCGCACAGTCCGACCCCGGACCGGGTATCACGGTCCAGGTCGACGAGGTGTCCCCCACGCCCCCGGCCGCCGATACGGGCGCTCAGCCCGTGGACGACCCGGACCTGACGATGCATCAATGCAATGCCGTTATCGGCGCGCTCATCGGCGGCGTCATCGGCGGCGCCGGCAGCGCGCTGATCGGCGCCGGCATCGGCGCGGCCATCGGCGCGGCCATCGGCTGGTCCCTGCTCACCCCGCCCGGACCACCGCTGGGTTGCTGGCAGCCGGCGCCCCCGCCGCCGGCCTGACGGCCGCGGCACACCCCGGCGTCATTCGGGTGCCGCCGGGGTGAAACCCTGCCCGCCGAGTTCGAGCCGGAACCCGGTGGGCGTGGTATCGGTGTGGGTGCGGAAGAACTTGGTGAAGTTGGCCGGGTCGTCGAAACCGAGGTGACGGGCGCAGTCGGCGGTGGTGGCGGGACCCTGCGCGAGCAGGCGTTTCGCCTCCAGGGTGACGCGCGCGTTCACGTACTGCTTGGCGGTGACACCGGTCGCCGCCTGCACGGCGCGCGAGAGGGTGCGCGGCGAGTAGCCGAGTTGCGCCGCGTACCAGGACACTTCGCGCGTGTCGGCGTGACAGCGTTCGACCAGGCGCGCGAACCTGCCGAAGAGGTCAGTGGGTTCCGGCGGCGCGGGCAGGGCCGCGGACAGCCGCAGGGTGACCGCGGCGAGCAGGTGCCCGAGGATGGCCGCGTCGGGTGGTTCGGCCGCGTATTCCCCGGCCAGGTGGTCGAAGGCGCTGTCGGTCAGGGCGTTGGCGGCCACGATCGGGGGTGTGGAGGGCAGCCGGCCCAGTGCCGCGGCCGGGACCAGGTCGGAGCGCACCAGCACGAGATCGCCCTTCAGGTCGGCGATGTCGTCCCAGCGGTGCGTCCAGCCGGGGTGGATCCAGGCGATGGTGTCGGCGCTGAGCTCGTGCGCCGTGAAGTCCACGGTCAGCCGTCCGCTGCCCGCGGTGCATCGCGCCAGGACGTGGAAATCGCCGCGAATCGTCTCCCGCCCCAGGGCCACCGGCATGCCCCGGAGCCGGTCGAAGTCCAGCAGTTCGAGGCCGGTGGGGGCACCGGCCCTCGGCGCGTACCGCGGTGTTCGGCTGGGTTGTCCGCTTTCGACCATGAGCGTTGCCGAATCTACCGGCCGCCGGACCTATTTGATGGCGATCGGGCTGATCGGCGTCCCCACCGCGCCGGGAATTCGCAATGCGGGCGCACAGAGCAGGAAGTCGTAGACGCCGTCCTCGGCGCAATCGCGGGACAGGGCTTCGAGGTCCCAGATCTCGCCGAGCGGCATGCCCATGTCGCGCAGCGCGATCATGTGCAGCGGCATCATGACGCCGTCCTCGGGCCGGATCACCTCGACGGCCGGGTTGTCGGCGGCGACGGCGGCGATGTCGTGTTCGTGCAGCCATTCCGCGCAGCGCCAGCTCAGGCCCGGGCTGCCCGCGAACCATTCACCGTGCCTGCGGGTTTCGAGGAAGCGGGTCCACCAGCCGGTGCGCACCACCAGGATGTCGCCGGGCCGCAGCTCGACGTCCTGGGCCGCGGCCACCGCCGCCAGTTCCCGCGGGGCGATGACGGTCGCGGGTTCGAGCCGGTCCACGTTCCGATGCCGGGCCACGTCCAGCAGGACGCCGCGGCCGACCACGCCGCCGCTCTCGGCGATCCGCTCGATACCCAGCGTCGTCGCGCCGAAACTGGTGACCGATCCGGCCGGGTACCCGTTGTAGAGCAGCCCGTCGTAGTACACGTGCGAGATGGCGTCCCATTGCGTGGACGATTGCAGCGGCATCATCAGGTAGTCGTCGTTGAAACGCATGGGGCCGTGCCCGTACAGTCCCGCGACCTGCGCCTCGGTGGGTCCGCCCCAGTCCTGGAGGTAGCCCGCGAGCTCGGCGTCGCCGCCGTCGAGGGACATCAGGTGGATGGGGTTGCGCCGATAGCCGCTGGAACCCTGCGGGCCGTAGGCGTCGATCGGGATGCCGAGCTGGATGGCGCGGCCGCGCAGGGCCCGGGTGGCCGCGTAGGCGATGCGGTCCGGGGTGAGGTGGTTCAGCGCTCCGAGCTGGTCGTCGTCGCCCCAGCGTCCCCAGTTCCGCACGCGCTCAGCGGCTTTGCGCCATTCCTCGGTCACCGGGCACCTCCATGTCGATCGGTCGCTCGATATCTACCCGGTGCCGCGGAACCTGTCGAGTGAGAGTCCCGGTCGGTCTGGTTGGATGGGCGCGGTGACCAGCGTTCCCTTCCGCCTCATCGGCGACCTGCGCATGGACCGGGTGATGCCGGCCTGGGCCGAGCAGTATCCGCCCTACGACACGGTGGTCGGCTATTCGGATCTGGGGCACGCCTTCCTGATGAGCAGCCGCACCGGCGAGTACGGCATCTTCGACCCGTACAGCCCCGGCGTGAAGGACTACGGGGTCTTCACCGAGGTCACCGATTTCGTCAGCCAGGTCCTGTTCGACCCGAGCGTGGTCACCTACGTGCTGCAACCGGGCCACGTCGCCGAGATCCGCCGGCGGCTCGGCCCGCTCGCCGACGGCGAGGTCTACATCGCCACCCCGTACCCCTTCCTGGGCGGCTCCGAGACGCCGGACGCCTATCAGAAGGGCGGCGTCTGGGTGTTCTTCGACCTGGTGGCGCAGGCGCACGAACAGGATTCGTGACCGAACTCCCGATGTGCCCGGTCACGACGAAACCCCCTGGCCGAGCAGGTGATCCATCGCTCCCGCGTGCAGCAGCTCGGCGACGGCGCTGATATCGGGTGCGAGATGGCGATCGGGTCCGGGTCCGGGCACCCGGGTGCGGACCAGGTCCCGCAGTTCTTCCGTCACCGCGGCGGGCCGCAGCGGCGCGCGGAAGTCCAAAGCCCGTGCGGCGGTGAGCAGTTCGACGCTCAGCACGGTCGTCAGCCCGTCCACCGCGCGGCGTAGTTTGCGGGCCGCGGTCCACCCCATGGACACGTGGTCCTCCTGCATGGCGCTCGAGGGTATGGAGTCCACCGACGCCGGAACCGCGCACCGCTTCAGCTCCGTCACCACCCCGGCCTGCGTGTACTGGGCGATCATGTACCCGGAGTCGACGCCCGGATCGGCCGCCAGGAACGCGGGCAGCCCGTGTGAGCGGTGCACGTCCAGCATCCGGTCGGTGCGCCGTTCGGCGATCCCGGCCATGTCGGCCACCGCGATGGCCAGGAAGTCGAGCACATAGCCCACCGGCGCGCCGTGGAAATTGCCGTTGGACTCCACCCGGCCGTCGGCCAGCACCACGGGATTGTCGATGGCGGAGGCCAATTCGCGTTCGGCGACGGTCTCGGCGTGGGTGAGGGTGTCGCGGGCCGCGCCGTGCACCTGCGGGGCGCACCGCAGCGAATAGGCGTCCTGCACGCGCGGGCAGTCCTCGCCGCGATGGCTGGCCACGATCTCCGATCCGGCCAGCGCCGCCCGCATCCGCGCGGCCGACCGCGCCTGTCCGGGGTGTGGGCGCAGTTCCTGCAGGTCGGCGGCGAAGACGCGATCGGTGCCGAGCAGCGCCTCCACGCTCATGGCGGCGGTGAGGTCGGCCAGGTCGAACAGCCGGTGCAGGTCATCGATGGCCAGCACCAGCATGCCGAGCATGCCGTCGGTGCCGTTGGTGAGCGCCAGACCTTCCTTCTCCGCCAACGTGATCGGGGTCAGCCCGTGGGCGGCCAGGGCGGGCGCGATGGGCCGCGCGCCCTCGGGGCCGAGCACCGAGCCCTCGCCCATCAGCGCCAGCGCGACCGCGGCCAGTGGGGCCAGATCGCCCGAGCAGCCCAGCGAACCGTATTCCGGCACCACCGGAATCAGTCCGCTGTCCAGGAGCGCGGCCAGCGCGCGGGCGGTCTCGGGCCGAACCCCGGTGTGCCCGGACAGCAGCGTGCGCAGGCGCAGCAGCATCATGGCGCGCACCACCTCAGGCTCGACCGGCGCGCCGGCGCCCGCGGCGTGCGAGCGAATCAGCGAGCGCTGCAGGTCGGTTCGCCGATCCGCCGGAATGTGGCGCAGGGCCAGGGCCCCGAATCCGGTGGACACCCCGTAGACGGGCCGGTCGCTGTGCGCCAGGTCGTCGATGTCGCGGCGTCTGCGTTCCAGATCCGCCAGCGCCCGCGCGTCGACGTCCACCCACGCGTGGCGGCGGGCCACCGCCACCACCGCCGCCCGCGTCAGGGGCCCCGCTCCCACCGGTACCCGCTCGGTTCCGATTCGCGTCATGGGCACCATTCTGTCGGGTCGCGGATAAGCTGCACGTTTCCCTCTGGCGTGTGCCGCCGATTGTTACCATCGGCGTGGATGTCGAGGGAGGTGCGGTGTCTGAGAACAATCGAGCACCGGTTGGCGTGGACCCGTTCCGGCCCAACCCTGCTCGGGTGTACAACTACATGCTCGGCGGCAAGGACAATTACGACGCCGATCGCGAATACGGCGATCGGATGCTGGAAGTCGCGCCCGATACCCGGGTGACCGCCTGGCACAGCCGGCGTTTCCTGCTGCAGGCCGTCGGGCTGGCCGCCGACGCGGGCATCCGCCAGTTCGTGGATATCGGCGCGGGCATTCCGATCTCGCCGAACGTGCACGAGGTGGCGCAGGAGATCGAGCCGACCTCGATCGTGGCGTCGATCGATTTCGATCCGGTGGTATACGCGCACAGCAATGCGCTGCTGACCGGTGCGCCGGGCGTGACGCCGATCCTCGCCGACATTCGCGAACCGGACAAAGTTCTCGAATTAGCCCGTATTGAAGGCGGAATCGATTTCTCGCAGCCGGTCGCCTTCCTCATCGTCGGCGTCCTGCACTTCGTCATGGACGACGAGAAGCCGTTCGAAGCGGTGGCCCGCCTGCGCGAGGCCATGGCCCCGGGCAGCCTGCTCGTCATCCAGCACGCCTCCACCAATACCCATCCGTTCTTCAAGGACGCGGCCGCCGCCAATGCCGCGAACAGCCCCTCCCAGCCCGATTTCCGCCCGCCGGAACGCCTGCGGGACTTCTTCGACGGCCTGGAGCTATTGCCCCCGGGCCTGGTCCCCGCCAACGAATGGCTCGCGGGCAACCCGAGTCCCACCAGTCTCGTCGTCCTCTGCGGTATCGGCCGGAAGAACTGAGCCGCAGCCCATCCCGATCGCCGGAAGGGAATTCCTCACGTGCACACCAAGTTCCGGGCGCTGGCCGTCAGCGCCGCCGCGACGCTGCTGTGCTTCACCCCGAGCACGGCCCAGGCCGACAACCCGACGACCGGCCGGTGCCAGGACGTCAGCTTCCCCGTCTCGCAGGGCACGCTGTCGGGCACGCTGTGCCTGCCCGACGGGCCCGCCGACGCGGTCATGGTCCTGATGTCGGGCTCCAACTACAACCACGTCTACTGGGACTTCCCGTACGAGCCGGAGACCTACAACTTCCGGCAGGCCATGAACAAGGCCGGCTACGCGACGCTGGTCGCCGACCGGCTCGGCAACGGCGCGAGTAGCCGGCCGCCCAGTCTCACGCTGACGGCCACCGCCACCGCCGACGCCCTGCACGTCATGGTGCGATCGCTGCGCGCCGGACTGGCGGGCAACGCCCCCTTCGCGAAGGTGGTCACGGTCGGGCACTCGCTCACCTCCAGCACCTCGATCATGGAGGCCATCGGCTATCACGATGTCGACGGCGTCGTGCTCACCGGCTACTCGCACACGCTCAGCGTCCCCGACGTCCTGGGCGTGATCGGCAGCTACTACCCGGCCGTCGAGGATCCCGGATTCGCCGGGCGCGGTTACGATTCCACGTATCTGGTCACCCGGCCCGGAGCCCGCGCCGCCGACTTCTACGGCCTGAACCCGGATCCGAAAGTGGTCGCCCTCGACGAGGCCACCAAGGAGACCTTCTCGCTCACCGAGTATCCCGACGGCCTGCTCGCCACCCTCCCCGGCGAGTCCAGCCTGATGACCGTCCCCGTGCTGCTGGTGGACGGTAGTCGCGACCGCATGGTCTGCGGCCCGGGTTTCAGCGTCTGCGCCGACAGCGCCACCCTCCAGGCCGCCGAGAGCCCCTACTTCTCACCGGCCGCGAAGCTGCGCACCTACGTGGTGCCCGACAGCGGCCACGCCATCAATCTGGCCCCGAACACCCGCGACTACCAGGCGGCCGTCGTCGACTGGATGCGGTCCGCCGTCGGCTGAGGTCGAATCGGCCCGCGGCTGGAACGAATCAGCCTGCGGCTGTGGTCGATTCAGCCTGCGGTTGTGGTCGAATCAGCCTGCGGCGGCGAGGAAGTCGGCGCGGGCCACCAGGGCGTCGGCGATCGGACGGGGGCGCCGGCCCAGGCCGCACGCGCTGGCGACCCCGTCCACCGGACGGCCGAGCGCGTTCTCGACCATCCGCAGCGTGTCGATTTGCCCTGCCTCGGTGGGGCTCTCGTGCACCAGCCCCGCATAGAAGCGGGTGCCGACGGGCAGGTCCAGACCGGCGAGGGGCGCATAGAAGGACGGAGCGGCCGAGGGCGGAATGTCACCGGCCGCCAGCGGACCGTGGATGAACTCCAGCGTCCGCCCCGACGGCCACTGCCGGGCGATGGAATTCGCCAGCGCCACCAGCGGTCCGGTGTCCCGCAAGGTGGTCCGCGCCTTGTTGTGCATGCTGCCCAGGCACAGGTGGACGCCGATGCGGGTCCCCGGCGGGGTCGCCGCGGCCATCTCGGCGATGCCGCGGCCCAGACCGGCGGCCGCGTCCACCCGCCGGTGCAGGGGCTGGGCGGTGGCCATCAGCACCATCTCGGCGGTCGCCTCGAACTGCACGACCACCTCGTCACCGGCCAGTGCGCGAACGGCCTCGATATCGCGAATGCTGGCGTCCTGGAACGCTTTCCGGTGCCGTCGCACCCCGCACCGGCCCATGGCGATGAACGCCAGGGTGAAGGCGGTGGGCATGCCGATCTGCAGCGATAGTTCGGGCAGATCCCGTTCCGCGCGCAGGGACCGGAAGATCGGCAGCGCCTCCGTCGCCTCGGCCAGGTACCCCAGTTCCATCATGTCGCCGGTCAGCTCGACACCGCGGGCCGCGCGGTGGATGGTGCGTTCGTGGCTGGACAGCCAGGTGCCGGTCTTCTTCACCTCCAGCGCGCCCTGGGCGACCAGGTCGTCGACGATCGGCTGGATGTACCACTCGTAGCGGCGGGTCTCCCCGGTGGGCAGCGCGCGTAGCCGCGAGCCCGCACCATCCAGCATCGCCCGCATCGCATCGCCGGTGCTCTCGGCCGGAAAGCTCCCGACGAAGTGCACATTTCGCGCGCTCATCCGTGCATCGTAGATCTTCGATCACGCTACTCGAGGGGTACGTCGCGGATCCTGGTGTGGAGTATCGCCATTCGCCCGAAGCCGGCCGGATTCGGAACCGCTCCTGGACCGGATGCGCTCGATCACCGGCCGCTGAACCGGGGGCCGTGGGAATCCGCGATGAGATTCGCGGAGACGATGGCTAGCATCGGCGTTCGTGCGTTCAGTTTCCGGGGGAAGTTTTCACATTCGACTGATCGCCCTCGTGGCGGGGGTGCTCGGTGTCGTGCTGGCGGTGCTGGTGCCGCTGCTGCCGGTGCGGCAGGATCGGGCGAGTATCGATTGGCGACCGGCGCAGGCCGTTCAGCTGACCGCGCCACTGGTGGACTATGTGCCGCTGACGCTGGACGTCCGGGTGCCGTGCGCGGCGCTGCGGGAGCTGGCCACCGGCACGGTGCTGTCGACGGTGCCGGCCCAGGCGTCGGACGCGGCGGGCAAAGGCTTGATCGCGCGGATCGAGGAACTGCCGGGCAGCGGGCGCGCACTGTCGGTGACAGTGCGCAACAAACCGCTGATCACGGCGTCGGTGTTCCAGATGACGGGCGTCGGAACGGCTTCCGAGGCCGCGATCACCACGCCCTCCGGCGTCACGCCGCAAGCCGTGCCGCCGACACCCGGAGCGACCCCGGCCGCGACCCCGCCGTCCCCGGGACCCACTCCGCCCGCCGGTGCCAAGCTGCCCCAGGGCGGAACGACTCCCACCGGTCCCACCCCGGCCGACGGCCCAACACCGGCCGCGGGCCCGACGCCGCCTGCCGGGTCGACACCGCCGACGGGACCCACACCACCGGCGGGCCCGACACCGCCGACGGGACCCACACCACCGGCGGGCCCGACACCGCCGACGGGACCCACACCACCGGCGGGACCGACACCACCGGGCGGCCCGACACCGCCTGCGGGACCCACACCGCCAACCGGGCCGACGCCGGCCGCGGGCCCCACTCCCCCGGCCGGATCCACACCGGCCGCCGACGCACCGCTGCCACCTGCCGGTTCGGGCAACGGCACCGCGCCCGGGGCCGGGGCCGGGGCCGGATCGACTCCGAATATCGTGCCGCACAACGGCTGCGACGCTCTCGTGGTGCATTCGACCGCGAACGGGACGACCGCCGAGCTGACCGGACTCGGCACGCCGGACGGTAAGCCGTTCCGGTCCACGGTGACCGAGGATGTGCGGCCGCAGCTCGTCGGCGTGTACACCGATCTGGATGCAGCGCGCCTGGGTGATGCCACCTTGCATGCCGAGGTGGACGCGCGGTTCTCGGCGCGGCCGAGTGCGTGGAAGCTCGCGGCCATGGCCGGTGCGGGATTCTGCACGCTGGTGGCCCTGATGTGCCTGTACCTCATCGACGCCGCCGACGGGCGGCGCAGGCGGCGGTTCCTGCCCGCGCGCTGGTGGCGGATCACCGTCACCGACGCCGTGGTGCTCGCGACGCTGGGCGTTTGGCATGTGATCGGGGCCAACACCTCCGATGACGGCTACATCCTCACCATGGCCCGGGTATCGAAGCACGCGGGCTACACCGCGAACTACTACCGCTGGTACGGGGTGGCGGAGGCCCCGTTCGGGTGGCCGTACGAACTGCTGGCGCAGATGACCCGGGTCGGTGACGCGAGCGTCTGGCTGCGACTGCCCGCACTGCTGGCGGGGGTGTTGTGCTGGTGGGTGATCAGCCGGGAAGTGCTGCCGCGCTTGGGTTCGCGGGTGCGGTCGGCGGCGGGACCGCGCTGGGCGGCGGCGCTGGTGTTCCTCGCCCTGTGGCTGCCCTACGACAACGGCCTGCGGCCCGAACCGTTGATCGCCCTGGGCGCCCTGCTGACCTGGTGCTCGGTCGAGCGCGCCATCGCGACGCGCCGCCTGCTGCCCGCCGCGGTGGCGGTCGCGATCGCGGCGTTCTCGCTGGCGGCCGGTCCGTCCGGGTTGATCTGTCTGGCAGCGCTGTTCGCCGGTTCACGGCGCGTGCTGTGGGTACTGGCCGCCCAGGTGCGGGCCACGTCCGGCGGGATGCTCGGCTATCTCGCGCGTATCGCCCCGGTGCTCACGGCGGGCACCCTGGTGCTGACCGTCGTCTTCGCCGATCAGACGCTGGCGTCGGTCGCCGAGGCCACCCGGGTGCGGCAGCTGGTGGGCCCGAATTTCTCCTGGCCCGATGAGCCGGCCCGCTGGATCTCGCTGCTCTCGCTCACCCCCGACGGTTCCCTGTCCCGCCGCTTCGGCGTGCTCGCCATGCTGCTGTGCGTGGCCGTCTGCCTGGCGGTGGCGCTGCGCAAGGGCGGACGGATTCCGGATACCGCGCGCGGGCCGGTGGCCCGGGTGCTGGGCATCGCGGTGATGTCGCCGTTGCTCATGGCCTTCACCCCGACGAAATGGACCCACCACTTCGGCGTCTACGCCGGACTGGCCGGGGCGCTGGCCGCGGTGACCGCGGTCGCGGTGGGCGGCAACGGCATTCGACTGCCGTATCTGCGCACCGCGTTCGCGGCGGCGGTCCTGTTCCTGGTGGCGTTCAGCTTCACCGGCTCCAACGGCTGGTGGTACGTCTCCGGATACGGCGTGCGCTGGCCCGATCGCGAACCGCTGGCGGGCGGCGTCGGCGTCGCCTCGGTGATCTTCGGGCTGGGTGCGCTGTGCCTGGCCGTGGCCGCCTGGCAGTACTATCGCGAACCCTATCGATCGACCATGAATGGCAGGGCCGCAACAGCTTTCGACCGGATCGCCATCCGGCCGCTGACCATCGCCGCCGCCGTGCTCGTGGCCTTCGAGGTGGCGACCTTGGCCTCCGCGGCCTGGTCGCAATACCCGGGGTACTCCGTCGCGCTGTCGAATATCCGTGCGCTGGCGGGCAAACCGTGTGCGATGGCCGACGACGTCCTGGTGGAGACCGCGACGGCGGACTCGGTCCTCCAGCCGTACACGGGTGCACCGGCCGACGGACTCGCGGCCGACAACAACGGATTCACCGCCAATGGCGTCGGCGACCTCGCGCCGGAAGGTGGCCCCGGCGGCGGAAACGGAAACGGCGGCGGCAACGGCAACGGCGGTAAGCCGTCCACTCCCCCGCCCGGCGGCGGCCCCGCGGACAAACCCAAGTCCGATCCCGGCATCAATGGCAGCACCGTCGCCCTGCCCTTCGGTCTGGACCCCGAACGCACACCGGTGCTGGGCAACTACACCACCGACCACCCCCGGCCGAGCCGGCTCACGACCCAGTGGTATCGCCTGGATCTGGATGCGGCGCACCAGGACTCCGCCTTCCAGGCGCTGATCCTGACCGTCGCGGGTCACATCGCGGGCGAGCAGCAGGGGCACCCGGTCGACGGCGCCGCGCTCCGGGTGGAGTTCGCCTACCGCGCCGACGACGGCACCGTCCAGTCCCGCGGCGAGCTGACCCCGCCCACGGTCGGCGGCGCACCCGGCTGGCGCAACCTGCCCATTCCCTTGGATCGAATCCCGGCTCACACCAACGCCATTCGCCTGGTCGCCACCGCGGACGACCCCGCCGGCAAGCAATGGCTGGCCCTCACCCCGCCCCGCCTCCCGCGCCTGGCCACCCTGGACGCGGTCGTCGGCCACGACGCCCCCGTTCTGACGGATTTCCATGTCGGCCTGGCCTTCCCGTGCCAGCACCCGTTCGACCACCGCGACGGCGTCGCCCAGCTCCCGGCCTGGCGCATCCTGCCCGACAAGCTCAATGCCCAGGTCGCCACCACCTGGCAGGGCGATGCCGGCGGCGGCCCGCTGGGCTGGTCGGATCTGCTGGTGCGTTCCGAACCGGTCCCCGCGTACCTGGACCACGACTGGACCCGGGACTGGGGCGAGCTCCAGCGCCTCACCCCGTATGTCGACGCCCCCGCCGCCCCGGTCACCGTGCGGGTGGAGAGCCGCTGGGGCTGGGCCGGGGACGACCCCATCCGGACCGGCCCGCCCCGGACCCCGTAGCCCGGCGGCGCGGGGAGCCTATAGTCGATCGATATGACCTTTCGCAGCGAGAACAGCACGGTGCCGTCGAGCGTCCTGAACGACGGACAGGTGATTCCGACGCTTGGTTTCGGGGTGTTCCAGGTCGCCGACGCGGAGGCGTTCGACGTCGTCACCGCCGCGCTCGGCGCGGGGTACCGCAGTATCGACACGGCCGCCATCTACGGCAACGAGGTCGAGGTAGGCCGCGCGATCCGCGAGTCCGGTCTGCCGCGCGACGAGGTCTACGTGACCACGAAGCTGTGGAACTCCGAGCAGGGCTACGACTCGACCCTGCGCGCCTTCGACGAGAGCATGGCCCGCCTCGGCCTGGACTACCTGGACCTGTACCTCATCCACTGGCCGGTCGCCCAGGCGGACCGGTTCGTCGACACCTTCCGGGCCTTCCAGACGCTGAAGTCGCAGGGCCGGATCGGCTCGATCGGCGTCTCCAACTTCACCCGCGACCACCTGTCCCGGCTCATTGCCGAGACCGGCGAGATCCCGGCGGTGAACCAGATCGAACTGCATCCGCACCTGGGCCAGACCGACCTGCGCGCCTTCCACGCCGAGAACGGCATCGCGACCGAGGCGTGGAGTCCGCTCGGGCAGGGCGCGGATCTGAAGGATCCGGTCGTGGTGGAGATCGCGGAGGAGATCGGCCGCACCCCGGCGCAGGTGATCATCCGCTGGCATCTGCAGCTGGGCAATGTGGTGATCCCGAAGTCGGTGACGCCGGCCCGGATCCGGGAGAACTTCGACGTCTTCGGTTTCGAGCTGTCCGCGGACCAGATGCATCGCATCACCGCCCTGGATCAGGGCACCCGGATCGGCCCCGATCCGGACGTCTTCACCTACGGATTGGACGTTTAGACGAAATCTCCGGCCGGAATCCGCTGAGCGGGACCATCTCTGGCCGACCGGCGTGAGGGTTCGGACGCTTACCGGGAAGCAGCGCTTCCCCGTACCGAAAGGGCCTTCACGCCAATGAAGTTCGCACGCCTGAGCACCGTCGCCTGCGCCGCGACCGTGGGCCTCACCGCACCGCTGCTACCACTGGATTCGACGGCCGCGGGCCGCGCGGACACCGCGATCGCCATCCGCTACGTCAACTCGGTGACGCTGTCGGACGACACCCAGTTCGGCGGCTTCACGGTGGGCGGCCTGTCGGGCATCGACTACGACAACGCCAAGAAGACCTACCTCGCGATCAGCGACAACCGCGGCGAGCAGGGACCGGTGCGGGCCTACACGCTGCGGCTGCCGATCGGCGCCGACGGCCGGCTGGGCGATCCTGAGTTCGACTCGCTCATCCAGCTGCGCGACACCGACGGCAATCCGTACGCCCCGCGCGCCTCCGACACCGAATCCATCCGCTGGACCCCGAATCACCAGGGCTTCTACTACACCAGCGAGGGCGAGGCGAAGGTCGGACGCCCCGGCTTCATCCGCGAGGCGAACCTGGACGGCTCCTACGTCCGCGACATTCCGATCCCCGAAGCCTTCACACCGGTCCTCGACGCCCAGGGCGTCCCGCGGTCCGGCATTCGCGACAATCTCGGCTTCGAGGGCATGGACGCGGCCGGTTCGTCCATCGTCGCCCTCAGCGAGAACGCCCTGACCCAGGACGGCCCCGCGGCCGGACCGGACGTGGAGAGCCGCGCCCGCCTGGTCCGGATCCACCACACCACCGGCGCGGACCTGGGCGAGTACATCTACCCGGTCGACAAGGTGGCCCCCGGCGCGCTCCCGGTCGCCACCGGTGTCTCCGAGATCCTCTCGATCGACGCCGACCGCTACCTGACCCTGGAACGCAGCCTGATCCCCAACCAGGGATTCACCGCCCGCATCTACGAAACCTCCACCGCCGGTGCGGATCCGGTGACCGGCACGGCCACGGCTCCGGCGTCGGCCAAGCCGATGTCCAAGCGACTGCTGTTCGACTTCACCGCCAACGGCATCGACCCCCAGTGCGCCGAGGGCATGACCTGGGGCCCGGAGCTGCCCGGCGGCGGCCGCTCGCTGATCCTGGTCTCGGACAACAACTTCGGCCAGGCGGGCAAGACTGCCTTCCACCTGCTGGCCGTCGACAACGCCCACTGACCCGCGCGAAAAAGATCCGCTGCCGACCGGGAAACCGATCGGGCAGCGGATCTTCGGGACCTGCTAGTTCTGCGGCGGCGGACCGGCGGGACCGTTCGGCGGCTGCGCGCCACCCGGACCGTCACCGGGCGGCGGGCCCGGTTGCGTGCCCGGCGGCAGCGGTTTGCCGATGTGCTGGGCCAGGTCCGGCAGCATGCGCGTGGCGACCTGCTCCCAGTTGCCCCAGTTGTGGACGCCGATGCTCGGGTAGTCGTAGCTGACATTGTCATAACCGAGCGCCTGCAGGCGGGACTGGAACGCCTTGGTATTGGCCAGGGCGATGCCCTCCAGGGGCATGCCCTGGATGATCGCGTCCGGCGAGGACAGATCCTGCTGTGCCGGGGTCCCGCTGCCCGCGGCGATGTAGAGCCGCGTGTTGTTCTCGATCAGCTTGGGCGCGAAACCGTACGGGTCCATGCGCTGCCATTTGGCACTGCCCGCGGCCGCCATGGAATCGATGTTGTAGCCGCCCGCGGCGAGCAGCGCCAGCCGCAGCGCCTCCCGCATGCCCGGCGCCGCCAGCGACAGATAGCCCGACATCGAACCGGCGTAGACGAATTGGTCCGGATGGTAGGCGGCCATCAGCAGCGCCGCGCTGCCGCCGCTGGACAGTCCGAAGATGCCGTTGCGAGAGTCGCTGAACCCCAGGCGATCCCGCAGCGCGTCCCGCAGATCGTGGGTGAGGAAGGTCTCCCACTGATAGGTGTAGGTCTTGCCGGAGCTCTCGTCCCAGCCCGCGATCGCCGACCCGGAGTCGCGGCTGGGGAACAGCCCGGCGTCCGGGTTCACGCCGCCGAAGCTGCTCGGGGCGTCCCAGTCCTGATAGAAGCTGGACTCGCCGCCGACCGGCAGCACCACGTTGATATTGAATTTGGCCAGCGCGGCGGGGATCTCGGTATGCAGCTCCCAGCCGTTGTAGTCGTTCTGGGCGCGCTCACCGTCGAGCAGGTACACCACCCGATCGGTATTGCCGTCCGCCGCCCGCACGATCCGCGTCTTGATCGACCCCATGCCCGAGTCGACGAAGAAGTCGAAAGCCTTGGGATTCGGCTCCGCCGCGGCCGGTCCGGCCGTCACCACCGCCCACGGCACCACGGTCGCCAGCGCGGCCCCCACCAGGCCCCGCTTGGCCCATCCACCCCGCATATCCTGTTGTCGCCTTTCCGTTCCCACGACCGATGCCGGTCGTTCTCCTCCCCCGCCGCCCGGTTCCCGGTGCGACGGTCCACCAGGCAGCATATCCGGTGCGCCGCAGCGGGTCTCCCGAATAGTGCCGCGGCCCACCCGAGATCAGGCGGCCGGCCGGATCAGGCGGTGGCCACCGCGTGCTCGAACATGCCGGGATCGTGCGCGCACACCATCAGCAGGTCCGGGCCACTCGAGCGGTACAGCTGCGCCAGGCGCGCCTGGTTGGCGCGGACCAGGCCGCGATCGTGGGCGAGCAGGCTCTCCGCCACGCTGACCGCGACCGGAACCCGCGACCCGTCCACCCTGGCCGGGTGCAGAAAAGCGTCGCCGCAGTGCATGACCCAGCGGTGTCCCGCGTCGACGGCGACCGCGGTGTGCCCGCGGGTATGGCCGGGCACGGGGATCAATACGATGCCGGGGCTGATATCGGTCAGCTCCTGCGCGGTGAACCCGCGCCAGCTCTCCCCTTCCGCCGCGTACTCGACGACCTTCGGCCCGTGCGCCCACTGCGCCGGGCTGAACCGGACGCGCTCGCGCCGGCTCGGCGCGTGCATGGCGGCCATCGCCTCCAGGGCCGTGACATGCAGTGTGGCGTGCGGGAAATCGGCGAGCCCACCGGCATGATCGGCATCGAGGTGGGTGGCGATGATGTGCCGGACATCGGTGGGCGCGAACCCGAGGCCCTCGATCTGGCGCACCGCGGTCTCGGCGGGATCGAGCACCGGGCGATTGACCTTGCGCGAGAACCCGAGCCGGCCCGCGGGATCGGCGATATCTGCCAGTCCGAAACCGCTGTCCACCAGCACCAGGCCCGCGGCGGTCTCGATCAGCAGCACGTGGCAGACGAACGTCCCGAACGGGAGACGCATGGTGCCGCAGTTCAGGTGGTGAACCTTCATCGCCCGATCGTGCCCCAAAGTTCTCGTCGAGCAAACCGGAAGATCACTCGCGAAATGGTCAGACCGGTTCGAGGCTGAACTCGGGGCTGCGCCCGCGCGCGTCCAGCCGCCCGTCACCCCAGCTTGCGCTGCCGTAGGCGTCGACCTCGATCGCGTACGTGCCCGCGGGCAGGGATTCGGGCAGCTGGACCGCGGCGCGGTCCTGCCGATCGACCAGGCCCAGATAGGTTCGGGGTGACGGGGATTCGAGCGCCACCAGAAATACGCGCGCGGACTCGAAGCGCGGCGAGTCCGCGTCCGAGGACCAGTGCACCCGCAGCGACCGATGCGCCCCATCGGCGAATTCCACGGTCACGCGCAATACCGGCACCTCTCCAGGCTAGACCGCGTCGTCGAGAGTCACTCGCACGCTGACCCGCGCGTTGTCGCGCTCGGTGACCGCGTGCCCGCTGCGATCCACGCCGTTCAGGTGCAGCGAGATCGGCCCGCCCTCGCCCAGGAAGTTCCGCCACCAGGTCTTCTTCTCCGGCATGGCGACCCCGATGATGATGTCCTCGCCCGACCGCACATATCCGACCGGGATGGAGAACGTCTTTCCCGACCGCCGCCCGGTATAGGTGATGACCACCAGCCCGCGGCCCACGAACGGCCCGATGACCGGAAGCTTGGTCAGCGCCACCATGCCCGCGTTGAACCCGCCCGCCAGCTGTGCCACAACATTTTTCACAGTTCCGCCCTCCTTTGTGGGGGCACGGTAGCACTCGGGAGTTTCGCCAACGATCACCGGTGAGCGGAGCGCCTAGTTCATGACCGTGGACTGGGCGATGATGGCCGACCCCATCCAGCGGCGGAGGTAGCGGCGCAGTTCGGCGTCGGAGCGGGGCGGGTTGCCCGGGGAGATGAAGAACGACTGCATGGTGCGGAGCAGGAATTCGACGAGTTCGGGCAGCGATTCGTCGTCGTAGCCGTAGTGCCGCCAGTCGACATCGAAACGCTTGATCATGGTGAGGCCGAACGCCTGCGCCTCCTCGGAGGTGATCCCGGCCGGGTCGGCGCTGGTGGAGGTGGCGGCCAGCAGCAGGCCCAGGTGCGGGGTGCGGCGAACCTCGGTGAGGGTGTAGGCGATGCCGTGGGTCATCGCCTCGACGGGATCTGTCATGCCGCTGACCTGCGCTTCGAGGCGATCCAGGAAGCCGGCGACCGAGGCGATGGCGGAGGCCCGCATGAGGGCGTCGGCGCTGGGGAAGTAGCGGTACACGGTCTGCCGGATCACGCCGAGGGATTCCGCGACGTCGGCGATGCTGATCGCCGCGCCGGTGCGCGCGATCAATTCGACTGCGGCGGCGACGATTCGAGCCGCCGCCTCCTCGTCGTTCTCCGGTGGGCTCCCGCCCCACCCGCGCCTGCGTGCCATGGCCAGACCGTAACACTCACGAGCGTCGCGTCCGGCGCGCGATCCGGCTGAGCAGGGATTTCATATCATACACTTGTACGTGGCTGTGTATGTTTGTATGTTCACAGCGGCATCGGAGCGCGCGACCGGGCCACCGGACCCCAGCCCTTCCGGAAGACGAGGAATCGCCCGATATGACTGACCTGATTGTGCGGAAGCTGACTTTCGCGTTCGAACAGCACGATGTGCCGTTCCTCTGGAATCCGGAGAACCCGGCGTTCTCCAGCATGGCCAACGCGGTGTCGTTCCTGGCCATCGGTTTCGAGAAGATGATCGTGCAGATGATCACCCAGGCGAAGTCGCAGTTCACCGACCCCGAGGTGGCCGAGGAGGCCGACGCCTTCATGCGGCAGGAGGGCCAGCATTCGACCGCGCACCGCCAGCACGTGCGCGGCCTGATCCGCGCCTACCCGGGCCTGCAGGAGACCCTCGACGAGGTGGTCGGCGAATTCGACAAGCTCACCGCCGAGAAGCCGCTGAAGTATCGACTGGCCTACACCGCCGACCTGGAGGCCACCTTCACCTCGGTGTTCAAGCTGATGCTCGACAATGAGGCCTCGCTCTTCCGCCCCGGCGACGACCGGGTCGCGTCGCTGTTCATCTGGCATTTCGTCGAGGAGGTCGAGCACCGCAGTTCCGCGTTGATCATCTTCGATTCGCTGGTGGGCAGCGACCTCTACCGGATGCGGGTGGCGCCGTCGATCTTCCGGCACGTGCTGCGCATGGTGCGGATCGCGTGCGCCGGATTCAACAAGCATGTGCCGCTGGAGGAGCGCAAGATCGACGCCATGTCGATGTTCGCGACCTACCGCTGTCAGCAGCTGCTGGGCAAGGTGGTGCCCAGCCTCGCGCTGCCCTACGCGGGTCCGGGCCCGCGCGCCTTCGACGATCTGCCGCTGGGTGAGCAGCTCGCGGCGCTGCGCGGCGTGATCAGAAGCCAGCTGCCCAAACACAAACCCGAGCACGAGGCCACGCCCGCGCTGGCCGACGTGTGGTTCCAGCGCTACAACGAGGGCTACGACGTGACCCGCTGGTACACCGCCGAGACGTCCGGGGCGGGAGCGAACTGATGGCCGAGCATTGCGCACCCACCTTCGCCGGGCTGGCGAAATCCCTCGGCTTCTCCTGTGAGGAGGCCGGCGGGCTGTTCGAGCTGAGAAGCCCGCTGGCACTGGAGAACTGGACCCTGCCGGTCCTGGAAACCACGATCATCCTGGGCTCGATCCTGGCGCTGGTGTGGGCCGTCATCCGGCTGCGCCGCCACGGCGACCCGACCAATCTGGTGCTGTGGTTCGGCGCCACCGCCTACCTGTTCATCATCGAGCCGCCGCTGTATTTCCCTGCCGCGTTCGGCATTTCGGAACACGTGGACACCATGTTCGCGCACAACGTGTTCACCGTGGACTTCCTGTGGGGCCGCCTGCCGCTCTACATCGTGGCGATCTACCCGTTCATGGCCACCATCGCCTACGAGATCGTGCGCATGCTGGGCGTTTTCCGCTACGGCGCGCTCGCGGGCGCGACCTGCGTCGGCTTCGTGCACCACGCGTTCTACGAGATCTTCGACCAGATCGGCCCGCAGCTGCGCTGGTGGGAGTGGACCACCGACAACCCGCTCAACCAGCCCATGTTCGATTCGGTGCCGCTGCCCAGCGTGGTGGTCTTCGCCGCCCTGTGGCCGATGTCGCTGGCGTTCTGCGTGTACCGGTTCGTGGGTCGCCGCGTGGACGCCGGTGAGCACTTCACCGGTCTCCAATTGGTGTGGCGCACGCTGGTGATCGGCCTCGCGGCCTCCGCGGGCACCTTCATCCTCCCGCTCCCCGCCACGGTCCTCGGCGCGGGCAGCACCACCGTGCGCGGCGTCATCTACGCGCTCGAACTGATCGTGCTCTCGGTGGCGGCCGTCTGGCTCATGTACCGCCAGTGGTCGCGCCTGCGGCAGCCGGGCAACACCGAACCGCGCTACGACAACGCCTTCGTCCGCGGCTACGCCACCCTCTACCTCGTCGTCTTCGCGGTCCTGTGGGCGACGGCCCTGCCGGACTTCTTCGACGCGAAGAACGGCGTCACCGCGAACGGCGACCCCGTCGGCAACCTCTGGTACACCCTCGCCTGCTTCGCCGTCGGAATCCTGTCCGTCGCCGCGGTTTCCTTCCGGGGCGCGGCCCGGGCCGGGGACGCGACCCCCGCGCTGAGCGCCGAGCGGAGCTGATCCGGCGAGCGGGACCCGTGCGGATTTCCGGCACCGGGTGTGCAAACATTCGGCCATGGCTGGTGGTACCCACATGTGGCCGGTCGTCGACCTGACGGACCTGCTCGATGTTCTCGATCTGACCGATGCCGGGCCCGGCCGGTTCCGGGCCCGCAACGTCACCTCGACGCTGCCGACGACACTGGGCAGCCAAACACTGGCCCAGGCGGTCATCGCGGCCGAGCGCACGGTGCCGCACATGGCCGTCCAGTCCCTGCACGGCGTCTTCCCGCGCGGCGGGTACGCGGACCGCGACGTCGATATCGAGGTCGAGACCGTCCAGTCCGGCCGCGCCCTGGCCACCGTCCAGGTGTCCTTCCGCCAGGAGGGCCGCGAACACGCGCGTGTGCTGGCCATGCTCAGCGTCGAGGAGCCCGACTTCCTCGCCCACGGCACCCGCCTGCCCGAGGACGTGCCGGGTCCTGATGAATGCGACGAACTGCCCTGCGCCCTGCTGCCCTGGGAGGTTCGCACGCTCGGCGGGGCCGACGCCCTCGCCCTCGAACTGGCCGGACCGCCGACCCTGGACGTGTGGATGCGCTGCGACAAGGCGCCCGACGAGCCCGGCCTCGCCCGCGCCCTGCTGGCCCACGGCAGCGAAGGCTTCCTGGGCCCGGTCGCCATGCGGCCCTATCCGCAGTCCGAGATCGCTCGCCGCGGCGGCCGCGGCGCGGCCGCCATGCTCGCCCAGACGGTCACCTTCCACCGCCCGTTCAGCCTGCACGACTGGCTGCTCCTGCGATGCGAGAGCAACTTCGCGGGCAGCGGGCGCATGCACGGCCGGATCCAGATCTTCACGCGGGCGGGCGATCTCATCGCCTCGGCGGACACCCAGGGCCTGATGCGCAGCGCCACATGAGCGGCGCGCCCGATCGTCTCCCGGACCGCTGCTTCCGGCCGACAAATGGTTAACGGAGCCGGGGCGACCACCGAACAATAAGTATGCATATGCATGGCCCGGCCGGGCCGCGCGAATCCGACCAGCAAATCTCTACACCACTAGTACCGAGGGAATTTGACCGGTTCGACCGGCCGCCTCGGGTCAGTTGTTGTCATATCACGGTCCGAAACCCTACCGAGTAGGACCGGAAGTGATGAAATACCGACCGGTACAAATATTGTCGATGACACATCTTCGTGACTACATTGACATCAATCACCAGGCTGGCTTACCATCCCAGCACATGACACCGTCCGGTAGTCCACAAATTGTTAACGATATGTCCGCACGGATCAGAATTAGACGTGCCTCTGACAATCTGATTGTCTTCATGCATGGCTTGGGTTGTTCCAAAGAGGCGTTCGATGATGCCTTCGAACGTCCAGAGCTGGACAGATACTCCATTCTAACCTTCGATTTTCCCGGGCACGGCAGTTCAGTCGGATTACCCGAATCCTCCTACTCTCTGGAAAAATATGCGGCGTTCGCCGCAAACGCCATTGATCAAGTAAGGCCGAAGAAGCTCACTATCGTCGGCCACAGCATGGGAGGCGCGGTTGCCGTACTCCTGTGTGATGGAAACAAGTTCGATAATCGACTGAGAGCACTTATAAACGTAGAGGGCAACCTGATCAGCGAGGACTGTGGAATTGTAAGCCGGGGAATTGCCGGACAGACCTGGACTGAATTTCACTCCCGCGGGCACAACGGATTCCTCGAGCGCCTCTCCGTCGACTCCTCGCCGGCCGGAAAGGCATGGTACGAGTGGTCCCGGAGGTGCCATCCGGTTGCCCTGCACGCCATGTCCCGCGAGCTCGTCCAGTGGTCCGACAGCGGAAAGTTGATCGAGATCTACCATAAGATCCCGAATTCGTACTATCTCTGCGGAGATATCACAAATCCACTGTCATACCTCGCTCCGTGCCTGCCTCGTGACAGGAATTTGGTGGTCCACGGTTCCGGACATTTTCCGATGATCGACAATGCTGATCAATTCTACGGCTTCATTGGAGACATTCTGAAACGTAGAGACTGATCAGCGTGATTCAGGCCGGCCGCGGCGAGAGCAGGCCCTCCAAGCGGTCGGTCAGGAAATTTGGACTGATCAATTCGAAGTGGTCGCTGGTAGAGCATTCGAGGCCAGTCACATCCAGCCCTCGTTCGGCAGCGCCTCTGGCCAGACCATTGAACAGGCGTTCGTAGTTGAAAGACAATACGACGTGCACCTTGTCGACGGAACTCGCGAGCTTGCCCAGGAGATCCAGGAACCTGTCGAATTCTACATCTTTCCACATTTCGACGACGTCAGCTGCATGCTCACGAATTCGGTCGAAGTTCTTTCCTGTTATCTTGTAGAGGTATTCACACAGGTATCGAAACTCCGCAATATCCGACGCGGAGGACAGCAATCGCACGAGCTGATCGAGCGGCCTGGTTTGATCGACGTTTGCTATACGCGAAGAGATCGTCGTGGTCGAATTGTTGACGTTTGGGTCGAGCAGTACGACGTTGCTGACACCGAGCTCCTTGAAACGATCGGTAGCAAGATGTGCCAAGAACATTATTACGTCGGCTCCGAATGAAAATCCAACCAATGTCATGCGCTTTTTTGGGTACTGATGCCGCAGTTGCTCGAGCGCGTAAATTACCAACTGTATGTGCGCCTGCAAGGAAATAGGCTTGTAATGCGGGTCATCTCGCTCACCTGGGTTGAACCCGAACAACGTCAGTGCGACACAGTGGAAGCTGCACTCGAAGATGTACGGGCGAAAATCTGAAGCGTCCAGACCGAGACCGTGCAAGAACACCACCAGTTCGTCGGATTCACGTTTAGATTCCAGGTAGTGAAGGTCACGACCGACAACCGAATCATGCTCACTCGCCATCCGGGGAATGACTTCGGAGTCGATCCGCATCTTCCGCTCCACGATATCGTCGGGGCTCTTCCTCCGGGCGAGGATCTTGGACACGACAGCGGTGGAGGCGCTCGCAACAATCGCAGTGACAACTACCGACCAAAAGGCCGAGTCGAATGTCAAATCCTGAGCAATGGATTCGAGGGCGCGGCGGAACTCGGTTGAATACAGATTGGTCGCGATTCCGAACAGCGACCCGAGCACACCACTGGTGACGGAGAGCCAGACAGGTATCCGGAAGCGGCCGGCAGCATCATTTGTGTTCCTCCTCGTAGTCATCGGACCGCTGTCCTTCCTGGGCGACTGTGGTAAGAAATCGGATAGTTGTCGACGAACCACGCATAATCACGAGCGGCGGTGGCGTTTCCCACGAAGTGACCGTCTGATATTTCGAGTATCTTCCGTGCGCGTGGGCGCTCGTGGTCATACAGTTCTACGACACACCCGGACCGTGTCAATTCACCGTGCGGCTCTATGACAAGAATGAGCCCCGGAGGCTTGAGTGCGGAACGAAGGGCATTCAGAACCTGTTCACGCAGACTCGGCTTCATTTCATACAGCGCATAACACAGGTTGACCGCATTGATCGAATTGCCGACGACAAAATCGACCAATGCATCGAAGTCCAACATGTCCAGTTGGCGATATTCAACCTGCGACAAGTCGATTCGGCAGTCCGCCAGCTCCGAATACAATGTCGAGTAGTAGCTCGACGAGCCGTAACACGCTCGTACCCACGACGAATCCGCAGGCGGTTCCTTGTCGATACCAAATCTGGCCTGGATAGGCACGGACCGGAAGGCGGGAATCCCGCCCGGCCACATGAGATCGGACGCGAACCGCGTAATACGCCCCCGGGTCATTCAGCTGCTTCGGCATGATTCCCAAGCCGGTCCCCAGGTCGGCAAACCTGATGGGGTAGACATAGTCGTTCAATTTGGTGTCAGCGGCGAAGTATGCCGCCATCACAACTTGCGGGACGAGAAAACGCCGAGCATTCGTAAACGAATTATGCCGCACGGCCACTATTTCCGAGATCTCGGCGGCGAACCGCTTCACCTCTTCATCGAGTAGCTCGCACCTCTCCCACAGCGGTGCAGCGCTCGTCAGAATCTCGAAATGAGTGGGTGAAAGTATCGACTTGATCGCTATTCCTATGAGCGTCACAAGGTGCACATCACTCGATTCAGGACGCCGATGACAAGACATTTCAGCGATGGAGTTCATAGCCCCGGATGCACCACTCAGACTGTGTGCAATCAGTCGATACAACTCCCGCCAGCCGTGATCTTGTGGGTGCGAAGCGAGTCGGTCCGCAGCGATGCGGATACGTCCAGATGGGTCGGCCACTTTACTCTTCGATCGGTCGACGACGGCGGGCTCACGTCCATGACGTACCGCCAAATTGTACGCTTCCGGCCGAAATCGGGCAGCTGGTTGATACGACAACACAAAAGGCGGGCGGTCGGTTTTCGTGAATAGTTACGTTCTCATATCGGAAACGTCGAGAATAAATCGAGAACCGCCCTATCCGAACAATCAAGATTTTTCTGGAAGCGGTCGATATCCGTCGACGTAACGCCATTGGCGCGACTTCACCGCGATGCGCGGAAATCCAGGGGACCTCACTCCTGCCGTCGATCGGAGTGACCGGCGCGCGCTCACCGCCGATGGGGGGCAAACCGGACGAGGACGGGTGTTCGGACGGTCAGGGGGGCGGCGTGCCGTAGCCGGGCGGCTACCTGTGGGTATGTTCTTGCGAAACCAGCCGGACACTCGCCGTTCCAGGCCTCCTCGGCCGGGACGGCGGGCTTCAGAGGAGCCTCTATTCGCATGCTCGGATCCCTTCGCCGCCAAGGCAATCGCTGTTGTTCGGTGCGGTTCTCCGCCACGGCGGCCGCTGTCGCGGTGATCGCGCTGGGAGCGCAACTCCCGCCCGCGTCGGCTGATGAACCCGCGGCTGGATCGCCCGTGATCTCCGGTGCGCCGGAATTCCTGGCGGCGATCCAGGGCGGTCGCCTGCTGGGCGTTCCGCCGCTCGAAGCGGTGATCGCGGGCAGTGGCGCCGCCCTGTCCTCCCCCGAGTTCTGGTCGAACTACGTGCGCGAGGTGCTGACCAATAACAAGGTGCTGCTGCCGATTCCGATCGACGTGGTCAAACCGGACGTGGTGCTCCCCCACGCGCGGGTCGAGTCCGGGGGCGTCGCATCGGCGCTGCCGTCCGCGCCCGTCGATCTGCTGGGCGTGACCTACGAGTGGGCGGGGACGACCAAGACGGTCGCGGACTTCCTCAACGACACCGGCACCGACGTGGTCGAATTCGCGCACGACGGCACCCTGGTCGCCCAGTACTTCGCGAACGGCTGGTCGCCCGACACCGCGCATCAGGCGTGGTCGACCACCAAGTCCTTCGTGTCGACCCTGGTCGGCATCGCCGTCGACCAGCGCCTGATCGCCTCGGTCGACGACCCGATCGAGACCTACATCCCCGAACTGGCCGGGACGGCCTGGCAAGGCGTCACCATCCGGAACATCCTCGAAATGCGTTCCGGCGTCCAATGGGACGAGCACACCGAGGAGCTGGCGCAGAACACCCAGGTCACCGAGTGGATCGACCTGGCCCTGGACTACTACACCGAGGGCCGTTCGGGGAAGACCCGCAACGAGTTCCTGAAGTCGCTGCCCGCGATCGAACCGCAGGGCGCGCACTTCAACTACAACAGCGCCAACACGCAGATCCTGGCCTGGATGCTGGAGAGCGTCTACCACCGGCCGTTCGACGAGGTGCTCTCCGAGCAGCTGTGGCAGCCCGCGGGGATGGAAGCGCCCGCGGACATCATGACCGACCGGACCGGGGCGGCCATCGCGTCGGAGGCCCTCTTCGCCCGGCCCCGCGACTTCGTGCGCCTGGGCGAGCTCATGCGCAATCACGGCCGCACCCCGGAAGGCCGTCGCATCGTGTCCGAGGACTGGATCGCGGCCGCGACCACCGGGATGAAGCCGGCCGCCGACGCCGGCGACAGCGCCGAGGGCGGCTACGGCTATCAGTGGTGGAGCGGAGCCACCCCGGATGGCTTCCAGGCCAACGGTTTCCAGGGCCAGTACATCACCGTCGCGCCGTCCGGCTGCCTGACCGGTGTCCGCTTGGCGCACACCCTCCAGCTGAGCACGGCGGGCGAGTTCGCCGGGCAGGGCAATGCCGAGTGGCACGCCCTCTACCGGGCGGTGCTGGACCGCCTCGGAGGGTGTTGACAGACCCCGGCGCCGACCTAGATTGGACGGGTGACCAAGTACTGCGCCGGTCGGAGCGAGGCCCGTCGGAGATGAGCACCAGGCTGGACCTGCCCACCATCCCGCCGGCACTGCTGAGCGGGATCGTCGAGATCGGCGCCCGGGAAGCCCGCGACGTCGGGCAGTGGTTCACGGGCACCGGTCTCACCGCGACCGAGGTGCTGACCGGGGACTCCACCAAGGTGTCCTTCCGGCAAGCCGTCACGGTGCTGCGGCGCGCGGTGGCCGATATGCCGGACCGGCCGCTGGGAATGCAGGTCGGCGGCCGGGACGTCCTGCTCTCGATGGGCATGCTCGGGGTGGCGATGCGGTCGGCCGCGACCCTGGGCGAGGCCATGACGATCGGCCTCGAACTGCACCAGGCGGCCGGGACCCTGATGGACATCGCCTTCGAGCGCCACGGCGACGAAGCGGCCCTGCGCCTGTACGAGCGGTCACCCGAACCATCGCTGCTCAGCTTCCTCTGCGAGGAAGTACTGTGCAGCACAACGCTTTTCGTCCGATCGGAAATCGGCGCGGACTGGTCTCCGACACGGTTGGAGCTGAGCTACCCCAAGCCGTCCTACGCCGCGCGCTACGAGCGGTTCTTCCGCTGCCCGGTCCATTTCGACGCCGAGGCCAACCGGGCGATCGTGCCCGCGGCCGCGTTGAGCCTGCCGTTCGCCACCCGCAACGAGCCGACCCGCGCGATCGCGGTGGACGCGTGCCGGCGCCTGCTCGATATCGGCCGACGCGAGCCCGACGTGGTGGTGATCGTCGAGACCCTGCTGGAGCAGAACCTGCGCAGCCCCCTGACCATGACCGAGGTCGCCGCGCGACTGCACATCACCGAACGCACCCTGCGCCGTCAACTCGGCTCCGCGGGGACGAGTTTCAGCACGGTGCGGGACATGGTCCGCGAACGGCGCGCCACCTACCTGCTGCGCGAATCGGCCCTGCCGGTCTCCGCGGTCGCCCACCAGGTCGGCTACAGCGATATCCGCGAGTTCCGCCGGGCCTACGTCCGCTGGACCGGCCGGGCCCCGAGCGCGGCGCGCGGCGTCTCCGCCTAGACGAACGCGGCGTCTCCGCCACGACGAAGACCGGCCCGCATCCGGTGACTATGGATGCGGACCGGCTCCCGGTCGCCCGATCAGAGCGGCATGTGTTCCTCGTACCAGTGCGCGGCATCGAGGATCGCGGTGTCGAGATCGCCCGGGTGGTAACCGAGTTCGGCGATGGCACGGGCACTGCTCGTGGCCTGCGGCAGTGACAGGTACCGGGCCAGACCCGGATCGAGGTCCGGCGCCTTCCCGGTGACCAGCGCGGTCGCCTCCCCGAGCGCACCGGCGACCCGCATGAGCGGGCGCGGGATCGGCAGTGGCCGCTTGGCCGCCCCGGCCAATTCGGCCATGCGCGTGAAGACCTCGTGGTAGCTGAGGTTCGGCCCGGCGAGAATGTAGCCGCTGCCGGTGCGGCCGTCGTCGAGCGCGGAGATCATTCCGCGGGCGACGGCGCGCACATCGCACCAGGAGGTGCTACCCGGCGGGGACGGGTAGCGGCGTCCCTGTTGCAGCGCCCGGATGACCCGCCCGATCTGCAGCGTGTAGTCGTAGGGCCCGATCATGAAACCCGGGTAGACGATGACCGCGTCCAAGCCCCGGTCGACCCGCTGCCGGACGGCGAGCTCCCCGGCGAGTTTGGTGTCGGCGTAGTGATAGCCGATACCCGTGAACAGGTGCTCGCCACCGAATTCGTCGACGGGTGCGCCATCGCGGAAATACCCCAGGACGTCGGTCGTGCTGGTGTGCAGGAACCGCTTCACACCGGTTTCGAGCGCGGCGTCGGCGAGCCGCGCCGGGACCACGGCATTGACCAGGCGTCGCCGCTCGGCCAGCCCCGACCAGGTCGAGGTGTCCCCGGCGACGTGGAACACCCAGTCGTGACCGTCGACCAGCTGCCGGGCGGCCCCGGCGGCGGTGAGGTCGGCGAGCCGGACGGTGATCGGAAGCTGTTCGAGCCAACGGGTTTCCGAGCCGGGCATACCGGACGCGGTGACCTCGTGCCCCGCCGCGAGCAGCTCGCGGACCAGGTTGGCGCCGACGAAACCGGTGGCCCCCGTCACCAGGCACTTCATGACCGCACCCTCGCGGCGCCGGGCTCGACGCGAATCGCGTCGAACAGGCCGGGCGTCAGGTTCTGCCAGCCGAATCGCTCACGCACATCGCCGAGGTAGCGGTGGTAGGCCCGGGCGTCGACGTAGGCGCGGTGGCGCGCGGAGGCGAGGAAGTTGATGCCGCCGTCGAGTTTCGGCCGATCGCCGCCGATGAGCCCCTCGAACGCGGCCGCTCGCGACGGATCGTGGTCCTGATCGTGCAGGTACTGGGCGACGATATTGCTGATGTGATCGAACAGCGTGTACGCGCTGGAGTTGATCTCGATGTAGCCGAGCCCGAACAGGTTCCGGTGCTCACGATTGAAAGCCGACAGGTACAGGTCGGGCCGGCCCTCGCTCCAATCGAAGTACTTCTCCGCGTAGGGAATCGACCAGTCGTAGCCGGTCGCGTACAGAATCAGGTCGATATCCTCGCTGCTGCCGTCCGCGAACCTCACCCGCGCACCGTCCAGCGCCGCGATATCGGGCCGGATGGCGACGTCCCCGTGCTGCAGATAATGGACCAGCTGACTATTGAGCAGCGGATGCGATTCGAACAGTTTGTGATCCGGTTTCGGCAGCCCGTACTTGCGCAGGTCGCCTTGGATCAGGCGCAACAAGGCCTGGAAGAACGGGCGCTCCAGCCACAACGGCACCTGCGGCCCGCCCTCGGCGAGTTCATCGCTGGGAATACCGAAGATATGTTTGGGAATCACGTGATAACCGCGCCGGACGCTGACGAACGCGGCCTCGGCATTCGCGGCGGCGTCGCAGGCGATATCGGCTCCCGAGTTCCCCAACCCGACGATCAGCACCCGCCGCCCGCGGAATTCGAGGGCGCTGCGAAAGGTCGACGAGTGCCGGACCTCGCCGTCGAACGCGCCCGGATGCACCGGCAGGCGCGGCGACCAGGTGACCCCCGTCGCGCAGATGACGGCCCGGTACCGGTGCACGGTGCCGTCGTCCAGGGTCACCAGCCAGTCGCCGCCGTCCTGCTCGACACCGGTGACCGCGCAGTCGAACCGAATCGCCTCCCGCAGCCCGTAGGCCGCGGCGAAGGATCGCGTGTACTCCAAAATCTGCCGATTGCCCGGGTAGTCCGGGTAGTCCTCCGGCATCGGGAAATCGAAGAATCCCGATGTCTTGCGCGACGAAATGAAATGCGCGGACTCGTACATCGGTGTCCCCGGATTGTTCAGGTCCCAGATCCCACCGACATCGGAATGCCGTTCGAACTGCTCGTAGGGAATCCCGAGCCGCTTCAACGCCCGCGCCGCCGACAACCCCGCCGGGCCCGCGCCGATGATACAAATCTTCCGCGGTTCCGCGGCCGTGGTGTTTCCGGTCATGAACCCTCCGTTCGAATGCGAATGGCGACATCAAACCGGGACACGACCTGGTGCGATAAGGGGTAAGGCGGAAAATCAGGGGGGCCGAACCGGACTCAGAGCTTCCTGGCCACCCCTCCGTACAGCGACACGTTCTTGTCGTGGCCGGGCGGGAACTCGTCGGTCTCGGCGCGCCAGCGGTGGATCACTTCCACCCCCGGCTCCACCAGTTCCAGGCCGTCGAACAGTCCCTCGACCTCCCGGCGGGTGCGGGGCTGGACCGGGATCCCGCGGTCGATGTAGACCTGCAGCAGCCGGGCCATGCCGTCGGGATCGGCCGGACCGTCGTCGAAGTCCGTCGTCACATGCGAGATCGCCAGATACGACCCCGGGGCCAGCGGCTCCATCAGCGTCTTGACGATGGCGTGGACATCGCCGGGCACGAAATGCAGCAACGCCATCAGCGACACCGCCACGGGCTGCGAAAGATCCAGTGTTTCCAGCACTTCCGGCGCCTCGAGAATCTCCGCGGGCCGCCCGGCATCGGCGAGCACGAACGCGGTGCGCCCGGCGGGCGCGCTCACCAGCAGCGCCCTGGCGTGGGAGAACACCAGCGGGTCATTGTCGACGTACACCACCCGCGACTCCGGTGCCACGCCCTGCGCGATCTGATGCAGGTTCGGCTCGGTCGGAATCCCGGTCCCGATATCCAGGTATTGCCGAATCCCCTGCCCGGCGAGGTATCCGGTGGCGTGCCTCATGAACTCCCGATTGGTGCGCGCCGTCACCCGCACGGCCGGAAACTCCTGGAGCGCTTTCTCCGCGGCGTCCCGGTCGGCTTGATAGTTGTCCTTGCCCCCGAGGAAGTAGTCGTACATCCGGGCGGAGTGCGGAACATCGGTATGCAGTTCATGCGGCGACACAGCAACCCCCAGTGACCCGTGATGTGAAAACCCGTCCGACGCAGGTATACCGCAGCCGGACAAACCGCACCCCCGATTCGGTCATCAACGAGGTCAGGAAGCACAGGGGGCCGCATGTCCGGTTTGCCCACACACTGGGCTGAAAGGACCCTCCCGCCATCGCCTTCCATCGGCTTGAATACCCGGGACCAAGTCCCTGAGGAGATGTCGATGCGTGTTCTACCCCGTACCCCACGACGCGGCCGGCTGCGCCGCGGTTCAGCAGCGGCCCTGGCGACGACGCTGGTCACCGCTTCGTTCACCACGGGTCTCGCCCACGCGGTCGCCGATCCGGGGTTGCGGGAGGTCATGCTGGTCGGCAACAACTGGGAGGGGACCGCCGACATCATCTCCTCGCGTGGCGATTTCGCCAAGGTCGGCCGGATCGGTCTCATTCCCGACAAGGACGAGCGGCTGCGCGAGATCTATCTGAACCCCGTCAAGCTGGCCTACTTCCTGGGTATCCGGCAGACCGTCGGCGAAGGTCACGACCAGTACGTCGACGACATGTACACCACGCCCGACGGTTCCGCGATCGTGGTGTCACGCCCCAGCTTCGCCGATGTCGCCTCGATCGACACCGCCACCGGAAAGCTGCGTTGGCGTTTCGCGGTCGCGGGCAACCGCGCCGACCACATGGCGGTGTCGCCGGACGGCAAGCGGGTCGCCGTGTCGGCTTCGACCGGCAATACCGTCCATGTGCTCGACATCGACACCGGCGCCGAACTCGGCAGGTTCCCCACCGGCGACAAGCCGCACGAGAACGTCTTCACCAGCGACGGCCTGATCTGGAACATGGCGATCGGCGATGTGAACACCAATCTCGACGATCCCGGCCAGGATTGGACGAAGGGCGATCGCAAGATCACCATCGCGGACGCGGCCACCTATCAGGTCGTCAAGACCATCGACATGCGCGATCGGCTGGACGCGTTCGGCCGCCAGGATCTCTCCGACGCCATCCGCCCGGTGGCGTTCCTGCCGGACGAATCCACGATGTACTTCCAGGTGTCGTTCTTCAACGGCTTCCTCGAATACGACGTGCGCGCCGACAAGATCCTGCGGGTGAAGGAACTTCCGAAGAACCCTCGGACCAGCGACGACCGCACCACCTACGTCAATGACTCACGGCACCACGGCATGTCGATGGATCCCTCGGGCAAGAAGCTGTGCATCGCCGGGACGATGGACGACTACGCCACCGTCGTGACGCTCGCCGATCTGTCGGAGGGTCCCCTGGTCCCCGCGGCCAAGCCGTACTGGGCCACCGTCAGCGGCGACGGCAAGGCCTGCCTGATCTCCGAGAGCGCCGCCGACCAGGTCACCGCGATCGACTTCGCCACCGGTGCCAAGATCACCTCGGTTCCCGTGGGCGATCATCCCCAGCGGGTTCGCCTGGGGCACTTGCCGACGCAGTGGCAGCCGCCCGCTCCGAGCGCTCCCGCGAACTCCGGTTCCGGCTCCGGTTCCGGCTCCGGCTCCGGCTCCTAGCAGCCCATTACTGGCATGAGCCGGTGGCGGCCCGGTCGAAGGCTTCGGACCAATCGGCCGGGGAGCTGATGATCGGCGCCGGAATCTGGGCGCGCATCGCCGGCAGGCCGCCGGGGTATTTGTCGACCTGGTTGAGCAGGCCCTGGCAGTAGCCGCGGACCATGGCGTCATGGGTGTCCTTCGGCGGCGGGGGCTTCTGGGTGGTGGTGGGCTTCGCCGGCTCGGGCTCACTGGGTTTCGTTGCGGCCGGGGCGGTCTGCGTGGGCGGCGGCGGCTCGGGGCTGGGCGTGCTGGGCTCCGGCGGGGGCGGGGTCTCGGCGGCGGGCGCGGGATTCGCCGTGGTGGCCGGTGCGGCGGTGGCCGGCTGGGTTGTCGTGGACAGCGTCGTGGTGGTGCCCGCGGCGGCGGTCGTGTCGTCGCGGCTGAGCAGGACGGCGGCCGTCGCCGCACCGCCCCCGAAGACCACCACGAGGGCGAAGACGGCCGCCCAGATCCAGGTCGGCCGCTGGGCTGGTGGCGCCGTACCAGTCGGCGGCGGACTCCACGGCGGAGCCGGCGGGAGCGGGGCCGGTGCGGCGGCGAGCGGGCCGGTCGCGGCGAGCAGTGCGCCGCGCGCGACCGCCGAGGCCGGGTTGTCCTCGGGGTAGATCTCCCGATTGAGCTGTGCGGCGGTCGAAATCGGCATCAGGCGGACCAGATTGGCCGGGTATCCCACGACCGCCGCCGCGTGCTGGACCATCCCGGCCTGGTGTGCCCACTCGTCCGGGTAGGCCAGCGCCAGGCCCGACGGCGGCTGCCCGTTCCGGGTGAACTGCGCGGCGTGCAGCACCGTCCGCAGCGCCGACATCACGGCTTCCGGGTCCGGCGGGACGGCGGTTGCCGCGCCGGGCAGCCCGATCGGGGTCACTTGCCCCACCGACAGGTCCAGACTCGCCGCGGCTGTCGCCGTCGTGCCGAACGCGACACCCAGCAGCCACTCGCCCCCCACCACATTCCTCCTGGACGGTCGTAAAACTCGCGCCCAGTATAGGGAGCCGGCCGTCACCCGCGCCGGAGCAAGAGTGCCCGAGTAGCCCTCCGCGTCGAATACACAGACGTACACACGAATCAACCACGAGGAGGGTTAGTGACGAACGACGTGACTCGCCGGGCTGCCGGTGCCGCCGGCAAACTGGGCTTAGCGGGTGCGATGGCGGGTGCGCTGCTGCTGGAGCAGCAGGCCGTCGCGCACGCCGCGGAGACGACCACGTTCCAGCTCCCATTGATGGAAGTCTCCCAATCCTGGGGCGTCCCGGCGTATTTCACGATCTTCATGACGGCCACCGTCGGCGACGAGCCCGGAGTCACCACCTTCGGTGTCGCCACGCCGCCACCGTACGACGGTAATCACGTGCTCGACTCGGCCGTCCGAATCCGGTGGGTGAACCTGTCGACCGGAGCCACGGGCATGATCGACATGCCGGTGCGGGAAACCGCGCCGCAGCCCTGCGTCTGCGCCCCGGCATCGGTGCCGGTGCTCACCGGAGCCGGCCGGATCGTCGCACTGGCGACCGCCGACGGCGTAGCGGCCAACGTGTCCTCGGGGCTCGGCACCTTCACGACTCCCTGAGTCTGCCGGCCGACGATCGACGGCCCCGGAGGCGTGCCCATCGGCTCCGGGAACCGTCGGCCTCGACCGCCGCCGTGCGGGCGACGCCGGCCGCGACATGCGGGGCGACGCCGACGGCGATCGAGCGGGCGCGGGCCGGAGGCAATGCGCTCCGCGCGCTTCGGACATAGACCTGAGTGAATCACGCATGTGAACGCCGGCCGCAGCGCCATAACGTGGATCGCGTACCAACCGCTCAGGGAAATTGGAGGCCTTCGGTGGCTATTCGGATCGGCGTATTTCTGCCCACGTCGGGACCGCACAACACGGGCGCCGGGCCACGCGAGGTCCGCGACAGCGCGCGGGCGGCCGAGGCCGCGGGGCTCGAATCACTGTGGGCCACCGACCACCTCGTCGCCAGTCAGCCGATGCTCGACAGTACGGTCGCGCTCAGCACCGCGGCGGCGGTGACCGATCGGATCCGGGTCGGATTCGGCGCGATGCTGGTGGCGCTGCGGCCGGTTGCCTGGGCCGCCAAGGAGATCGGCACGCTGCAGCAGGTGTCCGATGGGCGTCTACTGCTGGGGATCGGGACCGGCAACCCGGCGCACGGGGATATCGGGTGGCGAGCGGCGGGTGCGCCGTTCGCGGAACGGGGAGTGCGCACCGATCGGGCGCTCGCGGTGCTGCCGGGGTTGATCAGTGGCGAGCCGACGACACTGGATGACGACCTCGCCGTCACGCTGTCGCCGGGTGCTCCGGTACCGCCGATTCTGATCGCGGGCAACAGCGCTCGGGCTCGTCGCCGGGCCGCCGAGCACGGTGATGCCTGGATGCCGATCAACCCGGGCCTCGACCGCCTGCCCGGCTTGCTGACCGAGTTGAAGGACCTCGCCGAGCAGCATGGACGGCGGACTCCCACGGTGACGGTCGTCGCCCCCGCACTCTCCACGGATCCCCGTCAGGCCGTGGACGAATTGGCCGCCTACGAGACCGTCGGCGTCGAGCGGGTGGTACTGGCTCCGACCGGCGCGGACTGGCGGAGCGACTTCGCCTTCGCCGCCGACGTGCGCGCCCTCCAGTAGCGCCGCCCGCGGGAACATTCGTCCTATACCCGGGGCGGGTGGGCGATGGATAGTTGGAACCTCGTCCACCAGGAGGTGTTTCGTGCGGATTCTTGTCTCAGGGGCCGGCGTCGCGGGTCCGGCATCGGCGTATTGGCTGACCAGGCACGGCTTTTCGGTCACGGTGGTCGAGCGGGCGGCGTCGTTGCGCAAGACCGGTGGGCATGCGGTGGATCTGTTTCGGCCCGCCATGGACATCTCCGAGCGGATGGGAGTGCTGGATCGGATCGAGGAGTGCGCTACCGGGACCGCACGGTTGACGTTGCGGGCGGAGGGGGCGCGGCGGCCGGTGCGGGTGGATCTCGGCAAGATCTTCAGCGCCGCCTCCGATCGGCATGTCGAGATCATGCGGGATGATCTGAGCGAGATCTATTACGACGCGACATGTGGCGACGTCGAGTACCTGTTCGGGGATTCGATCACCGCGCTCTCCCCCGACGGCGAGGTTCGGTTCGAGAAGGCCGCCGCGCGCCGGTTCGACCTGGTTATCGGCGCGGATGGTTTGCATTCCACGGTCCGGCGGCTGGCCTTCGGCGACCGGCCCGGTTCCAGCACGTTCATCGGCGCCTACCTGGGTGTGCTGACCCTGCGCGAGCCCGCCCCGGTCGCGGGTGAGCTGCTCATTCATGTCGGCGTCGGCCGGACCGCGGGAATGTACGGCACCCGGCATCCCGGCGAGGCGCGAGCGCTGTTCCTGTTCCGTAGTGAGCGGGAACTCGACTACCACTACCGCGATATCGCCCGGCAGAAAGATCTGCTGCGCAACGCCTTCGAGGGCATGCACCCGGACGTGGATCACTGGCTGACCGAGCTCGACACCACCCCGGCCTTCTACTTCGACTCGATCACTCAAATCCACCCGGACACCTGGTCCCGTGGCCGGGTGACCCTCGTCGGCGACGCGGGCTACTGCCCCGGCCCGGCCGTGGGCGGCAGCACCACCCTGGCCGTCGTCGGCGCCTACGTCCTAGCCGGCGAACTGGCGCGAGCGGGCGGCGACCACGAACGCGCCTTCGCCGCATACGAACGCGTGATGGCACCTCATATCCAGCGCGGCCGGGCCGCCGCCCGCAGCGCCGCGAAAACTCTTGTCCCAACCTCCCGTCTCGGAATCACCGGACTGACTCGAGGCGCCCGCCTGCTCTCAGCCCTGCCCGCCCGCCCCCGCCGAGCGCTGCTGCGCCGCGCCGGCAAGACCGGCCGCCTCTACAGCTCCATGACCGTCGACGACTACGGGTCGTCGACTCCCGTGCGGACGTTCCAGCCGCTCGGCGATGTCGCCGGGTCAGCCCCGGCGCCGAAGGGTCACCGGCAGTGAGTCCTTCGGCAGCGGGGTGGCGCTCATGTCGAGGGGCATGATGTAGTCCTGCGGGACTTCCCATTCGAAGCCGCGCAGCAGCTGGTGCAGGACCATCTTGATCTCGAGGCTCGCGAAGTGCTGGCCGAGGCATTTGTGCGGGCCGCCGCCGAAGGGAGCCCAGGCCATGCGATGCGCCTTGTGCTCGGCGCGGTCGTCGCTGAAGCGTTCCGGGTCGAATTCCTCCGGCCGCGACCAGATGTCGGGGAGATGATGGTTGACCAGCGTCGGGACGATCACCAGCGCACCCTCGGGAACGAAGTAGCCGCACACGTCGGTGTCGCGCACCGCTACGCGCGGCTCGATCTGGATCGGCGTGCACAGGCGGGTCGTCTCCTTGACGATCCAGTCCAGTTCGGTCAGATCGGCGAGCTCGTCGTAGCCGAGTTCGTGCGGTAGCTCGAGTGAGCGGACCCGGGCGCGTTTCTGCCAGTCGGAGTGCTTGGCCAGGTTGTAGACGATGTTGGCCAGGGTGCCGGTGGTGGTGTCGTGCGCGGCGGCCAGCAGGAAGACCATGTGGTTCACGACGTCCTCGTCGGTGAAGCGCTCACCGTCCTCGCCGGTGGTGTGGCACAGCACCGACAGCAGGTCGGTGCCCTGCTGCGCGCGGGCGGCCGTGATCCGTTCGGCGAGGAACACTTCGAGGGTGCGGCGGCCCCGCAGGCCCTTCTTCCACCGGCTGCCGGGCAGCGGCACCCGCACCATCGCCCCGCCCGCGTGCAGGAGCTCCGTGATGGCGCGGCTGATCCGGTCGGCCTCCGCGCGCGGCAGCCGCGCACCCATGAAGACCTCCAGGGCCACGTCGAGGGTCAGCTGCTCCAACCGCTTGTGCATCAGCACCGGGTTGCGGTCGGCCACACTGCCTTCCGGCAGCTCCGCGATGTGGCGCTCCACGACGCGGTGCAGGGCTTCCAGGTAGGAGGTGAGCGCCGAGCGCCCGAAGGCCTGCTGCATGATCGCGCGGTGGGCCTTGTGCTCGTCGAAGTCGAGCATCAACAGGCCGCGGTCGAAGAACGGCCCGTTGAGCGGCTTCCACGCCGGCCCATTGGCGAACACCCGGTCCCGGTTCATCAGGACCTGCTGGGCCGCGTCGAGACCGGAGGCGATGATCCACCGGCTGCCGAACATGTTCAGCACATGCACCGGGCCGTAGGTGTCGCGGTCCTCCCGGGCGGCGGCGTGCGGGTCGCGGCGCTGGCGCCGCAGCTGCGAGATCCAGTTCGTTGCCGGCCCGCTGATCCGCTGGAGCTCGCTGCCCGTCGGTGGTGCTGCGACGAATTGTGTTCTGGGCAAAGCAAACCCCTCCTGCGTAACAAACGACAATGCCGAAAGTTACCTGCAGAGCAGGGGCCACACTACTCTTCGGGCGATATCGCCGAATCCACCTGCGCTTACCGCAGATTGGCCACGACGTCGGCGGCGATCGCCTTCGCCGCCTCCTCCGACGCGGCCGCGCTGGTCCAGTCGTTGAACACGACGTCCACGACGGCGTTCCCCGAACGCAGGATGAGCCGCGCGTCGGACCGGCCCGGAATCGCCTTCGGGCTGCCGCTGACCAGGACGGCCGACTGCACCTTCGCCCCGAGTTCGGTGGGGCTGATCTCGGTGGACTTCGAGTCGTTGAGCTGCGCCAGATACGCGTCGGCGAGCGAGCCGTGGGCCCGGGCGTACATCGCCGGCGCGTTGGCGGCCATGCGCAGGACCACCTGGATGCCGACCGGATGGGTCATGGAATCGACCGTCGTCCAGCTCGGCGTGTGGGTGACCTCGTCGGGGTTGAGCGTCATCGTCGGGGTGCGTTTACAGGGCGCCCCGGGGGTGTATCGGCTCAGCAGCGCGGCCGATACCAGCGTGCACTCATCGCTGGTGTCATGGTAGGTCGGCCCGCCGGCCGCGTCGTCGGAGGAGCCGGACTTCACCAGGAATACCGCACCGGCCGCGATCGCCACTCCCAGCACCACCGCCGCGACAATCCACACCCGCTTGGACCGAGGCTGTCCCTGCCGCACCGGGGACGTCACCGCACTCACCAACCCGCTCCGATCTAGAGAACTCAGCTGGTCAGAGACCATACCCCACCGCAACCCACCCGCTACACGCGGCAACCCGCACGTCGCGGATGAAAGCGCCTGACGGCCAAGCGAATTGATCGACATCGGCAACCCATCGCGGCCGCGACTCCGAGCCATCGGCACCCGGCCGCGGCTACGGGCAGGTGCAGTCGCCCTGGAGCAAGAGCCCGGAGAACGAGCCGGCGCCGGCGGCGCGGAGCGGAACGAGCGGTCACGCGAGTTCCCCGCGACATAGCACTCGACATCCCGGCTGGTCAAGGGCATATAAATCGGAATTCGCAGCGACTGGACCAGCGCCCGGAGTAGCGTCCGGTCAATGAGCGCATGCGAGGTTTGCGGTAATGATTACGCGATGCCGATCGTCGTCGAAGCTCAGGGAGTGCGGCACACCTTCGACTGCTTCGAATGTGCGATCCACCGGATGGCACCCATCTGCGAGCACTGCAACTGCAAGATCATCGGTCACGGCGTGGAGTCGGAAGGCCGGTTCTTCTGCTGCGTGCACTGCGCGGTATCCGAGGGCGCGATAGGTCTGGTCGACCACATCTGAAAGGTTGATAACCACAACGGTGGGCGGTTCCCGCGGAATAGACGGTGGTGGGTCCGCGCCCGGCAGCGCCGAGCGTGGAGATCACCGCATCCTGCTCGCCGAACCGTCCGGCGAGCGAGCCGGGCAAGGTCGGATCGGCGACGATCACGGTCGATCCCGGTGCGGGAGTGAAACTTCCGGCCCGCCGGACGATCGCGGTGACGCGGTGCCCCCGGGCCAGGGCGCGATCGACAACAACCCGGCCGGTGCGCCCGGCGGCGCCGATGACGGCGATCGCGGCCATCAGTGTGCGGCCGGTCGAGTGGTGGGGTCGATGGCGTCCATGAAGTTCTCCTTCGGAATCGCTGGTGTGGATCGGATTTCGGTCAGGCGAGCAGCGCCAGTGCGGCGCGCCGAGGCAGCAGCCGCAAGGCGAGGGTGAAGAGCCGATTGGCGCGACTGGTGAGCACCACTGGTCCGGTGTTGCCGGACAGGGCTTTCCGGGCGCTGTCCACCACCTGCCGTGGTGACTGGACCAGCCAGGCCGGAACATCGGTGGCAGTCTGCGCAGCGGTGGTGGTGACGCCCGGGCACAGGGCCATGACATGCACCCCGCGTGATTTCTGTTCGTGCCACAGGGTTTCGGAGAATGCGATGACGAAGGATTTCGACGCGCTGTAGACGCCCGTGCCGGGTTTCGGGGTGCGCCCCAGGGTGGAAGCCACATTCACCAGCGCACTGCCCGGGGCGGCACTACCGAGAAAGGCATGCGCCAGAACGAGAACGGCCTTGCAGTTGAGATCCATGGTGGTGAGCGCCGATTCGAGTGACTGCTCGGCGAAATCGCCGTGCGAGGCGGTTCCGGCATTATTGATCAGCAGGGTGTATCCGCCGCCCCTGAGCAGTTCCGCGGTCACCCGCAATCCTTCCTCGGTGGCGAGATCGGCGATGAGATAGTCATGCCCCGCACCGAGTTCGGCCATCAAGGCCTCGAGACCTTCGGCTCCACGAGCCACCGCGGTCACCGAATACCCTTCCGCCGCCAGCGATACCGCGAAGGCGCGCCCGATTCCGGCGCTAGCCCCGGTGACCAGCGCTCTCATCGCCCGGCCGGCGGGCCGAGCAGGGTCGGTGGTGGTCACAGACATGGCGGAAGCCCCTCACACTATTCTCTGCTCAGAAGATTTATCTTCTTTTATGCGTTCTCTTCGTTACGGCAGAGACTACGAGCGAGGGCGACGCCTTGTCAACACCCGGACACCAAAGGATCCCGGGCGACGATCGGCCGAGATTCTCCGAGTCAATTACCTTGAGCGGCAACGGCTGCCGCGGCGGCACCATAGGTGATGAACTGTCACGAATCAATGGCAAGCCGAAATGCGATACGGCACAGAACTAGCCAAGCGTCCGGTTCTACTCTCAGGTAAGCTACCGACCGGTAGTCGATTCAGGTTACGATCCAGCGTGGGCTCGATGGACGGTCCGACAGGCAGGTCGGGCGCAGCAAGGCAGGGTAGGGTGCAGGTGTTGATCAGCCGGTCGTGGTTGCCATTCGCTGTGGGGAGCGGCGTGATATCGATGGGCCGCGCCGGACTGAATTCGAATACCGTTGCGCGCGAATCGATGTGGGGCATCGCATCGTAGCCAACTCGCGGGGTGCGCTCCCGCACATCGCTTCTCGGGGGGATTCGAGTTGCCGAGGAGGCTCTGTGTCCGACATTGCCACTGCTGTGAATATCCCAGCGGAACGCTGGAGCCATCGCCGTCACCTCTTCGGCGTCCCGCCCGGTCTGGCAGCCTCGAAAAATCTCTAAAGCTCTTGGTGTAGTACACATTTCACACACGCGCGGTGCTGAGGCGCGCAGGTGCGTGCTCGTCGTGAGGAAGGTTCTCGAGTGGTGACCCGATCAGATTTCCCCGTAGCTGTCGTAGGAATGGCGTGCCGGCTGCCGGGAGTTGCTGATCTCGACGGTTTCTGGCGGCTGCTCGGCGAGGGACGCGCCACCGTCGGCGCCGCCCCGGCGGCGCGCGCGCATCTCGGCGAACGCGCGAGTTTCCTCGATTCGGTGAGCGATTTCGACGCGGAGTTCTTCGGCATCGCCCCCACCGAGGCCCGATCGATCGATCCACAGCAATTGCTCGCCTTGGAGCTGAGCTGGGAGGCCCTCGAAGACGCGGGGCTGGCCGCGGTGGCCCGCGAATCGCGCCGGGGCGGGGTATTTCTCGGTTGCACCGCCGGTGACTTCGCGGAACTCGTCACGGCCGCCGAGGGTCCCGGCATCACGCGCCACTCCCTGTGGGGCGCGACGCGCGGAATCATCGCCAACCGGGTTTCCAACTATTTCGGTTTCACCGGTCCCAGCCTCTTGGTCGACAGCGCTCAGGCCTCCTCACTCGTCGCGGTGCACCTGGCGTGCGAGAGCCTGCGGGCGGGCGAGACCGATATCGCGTTGGCCGGTGGCGTCAATCTGATCCTCTCCCCGACCAGTGGCGAACGGATCGAACACTTCGGTGCGCACTCGGCACAGGGGCGGTGCTACACCTTCGACTCGCGCGCGGACGGATTCGTGCGCGGCGAAGGCGGTGGCGTGGTCGTGCTGAAGCCGCTGGCACAGGCGATCGAGGACGGCGACCGGATTCACGCCGTCATCCGTGGCAGCGCGGTCACTACCGGCAATGAGCGGCGGGTGTTGAGCGCGCCGAGTCGCGAATCGCAGGTCGCCGCGATTCGCGCCGCGCTCGAGGCGGCCGATGTGCCCGCCGATTCCGTGCAGTACGTCGAATTGCACGGCACGGGAACGCCGGCGGGCGACCCGGTCGAGGCCGCCGCGCTCGGCGCGGCCTACGGCTCCGATCGCGAGCCGAATTCGCCGCTGGCGGTGGGGTCGGTCAAGACGAATGTCGGCCATCTGGAGGGCGCTGCCGGGATCATCGGCCTCATCAAGACCGCGCTGTGCCTGCGGCACCACGAACTCGTGGCCAGCCTCAACTTCGAGCGGCCCAATCCGGCGATTCCCCTGGATGATCTGCGCTTGCGTGTGGTCAGCGCACCGGAGCGGTGGGCCGCGACCACCATCCGGCGGGCGGGCGTCTCCGCGTTCGGTATGGGCGGTTCGAACGTGCACGTGATCCTCGACGAGGCTCCGATCGCGGACATCGCGACCACCATCGAGCCCGAAGACGCCGGCGAGGTGCCGATCGTGCTCTCCGCGCGCGATGCGGCCGGGCTGCGCGCGCAAGCGAGCCGCCTGCGTGACTGGCTGGTGCGCCACCCGGAATTCGCCCTTGCCGATGTGGCGTATTCACTGCTCACCGCCCGCGCCCAGATGCCTTGGCGGGCAGACTTTTCCGTGTCGAGCCGCGAGGAACTGCTGGTCGAGCTGGGAGCGCTCGCCGAGCACGGCGGCGGTTCGGACCGCACCGGACTGCCGGTGGATTCGACGGCCCGGGCGACGGGTGTGCGGGTAGACCTGCCGCCGTACGCATTTCGCCGCCAAGAGCCCTCGACGGATCCCGAGTCCGTCGTGTCGCCGCCGGTAGCGCCCGCCCGGGTGGAACGGACTCGCGATGCCGGTGACGACACCGGCCATCATGTGCCCGCCGACAGCGTCCTGGCGCACCAACTGCGAGCGATGCCCGAATATCAGCACCGCGCCGCGGTTCTCGCGGTGGTCCGCGAGCAGGCCGCCGCGGTCCTCGGGTACGAATCGGCCGAGTCGATCCGCGGCGACCTGCCGTTCACCGATCTCGGGTTCGACTCGCTCAGTGGCGTGGAACTGCAGAAACGCCTGACCCGGGCGACGGGTGTGGAATTGCCGCCCTCGCTCATCTTCGATCACCCCACCGCCACCGCGGTGGCCGACCTGCTGAGGTCACGCGCCACCGCGGCCGGTGAGCGGCGCGGCCGGGCCACGCGGCGAACCTCCTCGGAGGAGCCGATCGCGATCGTCGGCATGGGTGCGCGGTTCCCGGGCGGCATCTCCTCCGCCGAGGAGCTGTGGGACCTGGTCGCGGCGGGACGCGACGTGATCGGTGACTTCCCCGCCGATCGCGGCTGGGATCTCGATCGCCTCTACGATCCCGACGCCGACAAGGCGGGCACCGTCTACACGCGCCGGGGTGGATTCCTCAGCGGCGCAGGTGATTTCGATCCCGGATTCTTCGGGATCAGCCCGCGTGAGGCGCTGGCGATGGACCCGCAGCAGCGGGTGTTCCTCGAAACCGCGTGGGAAGCCCTCGAAGACGCCGGAATCGACCCGACCACCTTGCGCGGCAGTGATACCGGCGTCTTCGTCGGAGCCTGCGCGTCCGGGTATTCCGGTCTCGTCACCGGTGAGCTGGAGGGTTTCCGGCTGACCGGCACCTCGCACAGCGTCATCTCGGGGCGGCTCGCCTACGTCCTCGGTCTGGAGGGACCGGCGGTGACGGTGGACACCGCGTGCTCCTCCTCGCTGGTGGCGCTGCACTCGGCGTGCCAGGCCCTGCGCCGGGGCGAGAGCTCGCTGGTTCTCGCCGGCGGCGTGACCATCGCCGCGACTCCCGAGCTGTATGTGGACTTCTCCCGGCAGCGCGGGCTGTCGCGCGACGGCCGCTGCAAGGCCTTCTCCGCCGCCGCCGACGGTGTCGGCTGGTCCGAGGGATCGGGGGTGCTCGTCCTGGAGCGACTCTCCGATGCTCGCCGACTCGGGCACCACGTACTGGCCGTGGTGCGGGGCAGCGCGGTCAATCAGGACGGTGCGAGCAATGGGCTCACCGCACCCAATGGGCCGTCGCAGCAACGCGTGATCGAACAGGCCCTCGCCGACGCCGGAATCTCGGCGGCCGAGGTGGACGCCGTCGAGGCGCACGGCACCGGTACCAGGCTGGGCGATCCGATCGAGGCACAGGCGCTGATCGCCGTCTACGGTCAGGATCGCGGCGACCGGGAACCCCTGCGCATCGGTTCGCTCAAATCGAATATCGGCCATACCGTCGCCGCCGCCGGTGTCGCCGGCGTGATCAAGACCGTCCAATCGATGCGGCATGGACAACTGCCGCGCACGTTGCACGCGGAAACGCCTTCCCCGCATGTGGATTGGAACGCGGGTGCGGTACGGCTCCTCACCGAGGCCGAACCGTGGGAGCGCGGGGATCGGCCGCGCCGGGCGGGGGTGTCGTCGTTCGGGATCAGCGGAACGAACGCCCATGTGATCCTCGAGGAAGCGCCCGTCGACACGGCGACCTCGGACACCGCGCGCGGCGGCTCGGATGTCCCGAACCGGAGCGCTGTGCCGCTGGTCGTCTCGGGTAAGAGCGAGGCGGCGCTGCGCGCACAGGCCGACCGCTTGCGAACCTGGTTGTCGGAACGTCCGCGGCTGGATGTCGCCGAGGTCGCCGGTGCGCTGACTTCGACACGGGCACACCTGGATTCGCGCGCGGTGGTGTTCGGACGCGACCGGGACGAGCTGCTCGAACGGTTGCGCGCCCTCGCCGAGGCGGGCGGTGGCGCCCACATCGTCACCGGAAACCCCGTCGCGGGCCAGACCGCGTTTCTGTTCACCGGACAGGGTGCCCAGCGGGTCGGCATGGGTGGCGACCTCTACCGTGCCTTCCCGGCCTTCGCGACCGCGCTGGATGAGGTGTGCGCACACCTCGATCCGCTCCTCGGAGCGTCCTTGCGCGAGGTGATGTTCACCGATGCCACCGGCGTGCTCGATCGCACCGAATGGACGCAGCCCGCGCTCTTCGCCTTCGAAGTCGCGCTGTACCGGCTGCTGGAATCGTTCGGAACGACGCCGGATGTCCTCGTCGGCCACTCCATCGGTGAGCTGTCGGCCGCCCACGTGGCCGGAGTGCTGTCGCTGCCCGACGCCTGCGCACTCGTGGCGGCCCGCGGCCGGTTGATGGGCGGCCTTCCCGAGGGCGGGGCGATGCTCGCCGTCGCCGTCGACGAGGCCCGAGCGAACGACATCATCGCCGGACTCGATATCACTGCCGGATTCGAGGGCCGCCTCTCGCTCGCCGCGGTCAATGCCCCGGCCGCGACGGTGCTCTCCGGTGACTCCGACGCGATCGACGCCGTCGAACGAGACTTGGCCGCCGAGGGAACTCAGACCACCCGACTGCGCGTCAGCCACGCTTTCCATTCGGCGCGAATGGATCCGATGCTGGCGGAATTCCGCGCGATCGCGGAGCGCCTCACCTACCACCCGCCCCGCGTGCCCATCGTTTCCACCGTCGCCGGAGACCTGACGGGCGAGACCATCGCCACCCCCGAATACTGGGTGCGGCAGGTGCGGGACACCGTTCGATTCGCTCCCGCGATCGCCACCCTGCTCGCGAGCGGAGTGCGGCGATTCGTCGAAGTCGGACCGGATGCCATTCTCAGCGCGGCGACCGACCGGTGCCTGGCGACCGACCCGGCCATCGAGTCGTCCACCTCGGTCGTGGCCACCTCGCGACGGTCGAATGATCCAGTGCCGCAGCTGCTCGCTGCCCTGGGGCAGCTCCATGTCACCGGCGGCCCGATCGACTGGCGGCCCCTGCTGCCCACCGCTGATCAACGAATCCCGTTGCCGACCTATGCGTTCCAGCATCAGCGATTCTGGCTGCGCCCGAGTCCCGCCGCGGGCACGTCCGGTGATCACCCGATCCTGACCGGTGTCGTCGGTGTCGCGGGCACCGACGAATGGCTGTTCACCGGTCGACTGTCCCTGCGCGAACACCCGTGGATCGCCGACCACGCGGCATACGGCGTCGTGGTCGTCCCGAGCGCGGTCCTGGTGGAATTCCTGCTCGTCGCGGGGACGCGGATCGATTGCGGTGTGCTCGACGAGCTCACGTTGCAGGTTCCGATCGTGCCCGCCGACGACGATGTGATCGAACTCCAGGTCGCTGTCCGGGCTCCCGAGTCCGGGCGTCGGCCTTTCGACTTCTACTTCCGCGAGTCCGCGGACGCTCCGTGGGTGCTGAACGCGACCGGCGCACTCACACAACAGCATTCGGGTGATCCGGAGGCTGTGCGGTTGCTCGACCGGCCTTGGCCGCCCGCCGCCGAAGCGCTGGACGCGGCACGGATTCCAAGCCTGATGACCCGGGGCTCCGGGCTCGAGTACGGCCCGGCGTTCGACGGCGTCCGTGCCGTATGGCGGCAGGCGGACGCTGTCTTCTCCGAGATCACCCTGCGCACCGAGGCGAGTGCCGCGGCTTTCGGTCTGCACCCCACGCTGCTGGATATGACGGTGCACGCCGGACTCGCCGAATTGCTGTGGCGCGAACTGGATCCCGAGCCGGGCTCGGGGAGGCTGTTGTTCCGCTGGGGCGGTGCGCGGTTCCACCGGCCGATGGCCGACCGATCGGCGCGGCTGACATCGCTTCGAGTCGCCGCCGTCACGACGGGACCGGAGACCATCTCCGTCGCCGCGGTCGATTCCGCCGGCCGGCCGATCGTTTCGGTGGATGCCGTCGTCATGCGCCCGTATGACGTGCGACGTTTCTTCGAAGGGCTGTCCGAGAAGACGGCCGATCTGTATCGGGTGCGCTGGGAGCGCGCGGGCGGCGAGGTCAGCGGCGACCCGGTAACGCCCGCGGTGCTGGCCGGCACCGCGGTGCCGGGAATCGACGAGTCGTACGCCTCGGTGGAGGCGATCGCCGAGGCGGAGCGGATTCCGACCGCGGTGGCCTACCGGGTGACGCTCGGCGAACCGGCCGATATCCCTGCGACGACCCGGCGGGCCGTGCACGAGACGCTCGCCCTGCTGAATTCGTGGCTGCGCGACGAACGGCTGTCGGACGCACGGCTGGTCGTCATCACCAGCGGCGGAGTCGGAGTCGCCGACGAAACCCCCGACCTCGTCGCGGCGGCGGTGTGGGGTGTGGTGCGCACCGCGCAGTCGGAGAATCCGCAGCGCTTCGTCCTCGTCGACGAGGACCCGGCGGCACCGTTGGATGCCGAAACGCTGGTCGCCGTGGTGCGTACGGATCAACCACAGGTCGCGATTCGCGGTTCCGAGGTGCTCGTGCCGCGATTGGTTCGCGCCGAGACCGCCGACGCCGATGTCGACGCCACCCCGTTCGGAACCGGAACGGTGCTGATCACCGGCGGGACAGGCGGATTGGGCGCGTTGTTCGCCCGGCGGCTGGTGACCGAATACGGCGTCCGGAGTCTGGCGCTGACCTCCCGCCGCGGCCCCGACGCTCCCGGTGCGACGGCCCTGGCCGAGGAATTGGCGGCCCTGGGCGCCCAGGCTCGGATCATCGCCTGCGACATCGCCGACCGTGCATCGGTACGACAGCTGGTGAGCGGTCTGACCGGCGCCGAGGGAACCCCCGAGCTGAGTGCGGTGATACACGCCGCGGGTGTCCTCGACGACGGCACCATCGGTTCCCTGACGACCGAGCAGGTCGACCGGGTCTTGGCGCCGAAGGTCGCGGGCGCGTGGAATCTGCACGAAGCGACCGAGGGCATCGACCTCTCCGCCTTCGTGCTGTTCTCCTCGGTCGCGGGCGTGATCGGTTCGGCCGGGCAGGGCAATTACGCCGCCGCGAACAGCTTCCTGGACGCGCTGGCCGAGCGGCGACGCGCCGCCGGACTGGCCGCGACCTCCTTGGCGTGGGGACCCTGGGGCGAGGCGGGCGGCATGACCGGCGACCTGGACCAGGTCGCCGTCGCGCGGTGGGATCGCCTCGGACTCGGGCAGATCGAACGCGCCGAGGGCGTGCGCCTGTTCGGCGCCGCGCTCGCGCATCGGGACGCGCGGCTGGTTCCGCTTCGTTTCGATCCCACCGCACCGCGTCGCGAATCCGATCCGCGCGCACTGCCGGCGGTTCTACGCGGGTATGGCCGCCGCCCCGCCGATGTCGCCAAATCCAGTGGCGTGGCAGCGTTGGCCGCGCGGCTGGCCGAGGCGGGTTCGGACCGCAGTGCCGACCTGACCCTCGAGACGGTGCTCGCCCAGGTCGCCGCGGTACTCGGACACGATTCCGGTGCCTCGATCGATGCCGAGAAGCCGTTCCGGGAACTGGGTTTCGATTCGCTGGGCGGAGTCGATCTCCGTAATCGGCTCGGCAAGGCCACCGGTCTCTCGCTGCCCTCGACACTGGTCTTCGACTATCCGACGCCCGCGGCGGTGGCGAAGCTGGTTCAGTCCAGAATCGCGCCTACGCCGACACGAGCGGCGAAGCCGGTGACGTCGAGCCCCGCACGCACCGATGAGCCGATCGCGATCGTCGGCATGGCCTGCCGCTACCCGGGCGGCGTCGACTCCCCCGACGCACTCTGGGATCTGGTGTTCACGGGAACGGACGCCACCGGCGACTTCCCCTCCGACCGCGGCTGGGAGCTGGACCGGCTGATCGACCCGGACCCCGACCACCCGGGCACCACCTATTCGGGCCGCGGCGGATTCGTCACCGGCGCCGCCGATTTCGACGCGGGCTTCTTCGGAATCGGTCCCCGCGAGGCGGTCGCCATGGATCCGCAGCAGCGGTTGCTGCTCGAAGTGTCCTGGGAGGCGCTCGAGCACGCGGGCATCGACCCGACCTCGTTGCGCGGCAGCGACACCGGTGTCTATTCGGGCGTGATGTACCAGGACTACGAGTCGTTGACCCGCAACGCGGGTCCGGAGGTCGAGGGTTACGCGCTCACCGGATCGCTGGGCAGCGTGGTCTCGGGACGTATCGGCTACGCCCTGGGACTGGAGGGCCCCGCGCTGACGGTGGACACCGCGTGCTCGTCCTCGCTGGTGGCGCTGCATCTGGCGTGCCGTGCGCTGCGGCAGGGGGAAAGCTCGCTGGCCCTGGTCGGCGGGGCGACGGTCATGGCCACGCCCGCGGTCTTCCTCGACTTCTCCCGGCAGCGTGGTCTCGCCTCGGACGGGCGCTGCAAATCGTTCTCCGCGGCCGCCGACGGCGTGGCGTGGTCGGAGGGTGCGGCCGTGCTGGTCGTCGAACGGCTCTCGGACGCACAGCGACTCGGCCACACCGTGCTCGCGGTGGTCCGGGGCAGCGCGGTCAATCAGGACGGTGCCAGCAATGGCCTGACCGCGCCCAACGGACCGGCTCAGGAGCGGGTGATCGCCGAGGCGCTGGCCGACGCCGGCGTGACACCCGCGGAGGTGGACGCCGTCGAGGCGCACGGCACCGGAACCACCCTGGGCGACCCGATCGAGGCGCAAGCGCTGATCGCCGCCTATGGGCAGGCGCGCGGCGACCGGGATCCCCTGCGGATCGGCTCGCTCAAATCCAATATCGGGCACGCGCAGGCGGCCGCGGGCGTCGGCGGAATCATCAAGATGGTGCAGGCCATGCACCATCGCGTGCTGCCGCGCACCCTGCACGCGGAAGAGCTTTCACCGCATGTCGATTGGTCATCGGGAGCCGTGCGGGTGCTCACCGACGCGGAGCCGTGGCCCAGCGGTGACCGGCCGCGCCGCGCCGGTGTCTCGTCCTTCGGCATCAGCGGGACGAACGCGCACATCATCCTCGAGGAGCCGCCCGCGACTGTCGCCGAACCCGCTGTCGCCCCGGCGAATCCGAACGTCACCGCCCTGATGATCTCGGGGCGTTCCGAGACGGCTCTGCGTGATCAGGCCGATCGGTTGCGGCGGTGGATGGTCGAACGCCCGGCACTCGCCACGCGGGATGTCGCCGCCGCGTTGGTCGGCACCCGGGCGCGACTGGACTGGCGCGGCGGGGTCATCGGCCGCGACCGTGACGAACTACTCGCCGGATTGGCGGCCCTCGCCGACGGGCAGGCCACCACGACCGCCGTCGCGGGCACGGCGACACCGGGGCGAGTGGCGTTCCTCTTCACCGGACAGGGTGCGCAGCGCCGCGGCATGGGCGCCGGGCTGTACCGCGACTACCCGGCATTCGCCGGCGCCCTCGACGAAGTGTGCGCCGAATTCGACGGCCTGCTCGGCGGATCGCTGCGCGCGGTGATGTTCGACGCGCCCGAAAGCGGGCTGAACCGAACGGAATTCACCCAGCCCGCGCTGTTCGCCTTCGAAGTGGCCCTGTTCCGGCTGCTGGAGTCCTTCGGCGTCGTCCCGGACGTGGTCGCCGGACATTCCATCGGCGAGCTGGCCGCGGCGTATGTCGCGGGCGTGTGGTCACTGCCGGATGCGTGCGCCCTGGTAGCGGCACGCGGACGGTTGATGGGCGCTCTGCCCGAAGGCGGCGCCATGCTCGCGGTGGCCGTCGCCGAGGAGGAAGCGGTCGCGGTGGTGGCCGACTATGCCGATCGCCTGTCGGTGGCGGCGGTCAATGGGCCTGCCGCCGTGGTGCTCTCGGGCGACGAGGACGCCGTCGCCGAGGTCGACCGGCTGTTCGAGCAGCGCGGCGTCCGGACCAGTCGGCTGCGGGTCAGCCATGCGTTCCATTCGGCGCGTATGGACCCGATGCTGGCCGAATTCCGCACTGTCGCCGAAGGATTGCGCTACCGGCGGCCGCTGCTGCCGATCGTTTCGAACGTCACCGGCACCGAAGCGGGCGACGCCGTCCTCGACCCGGAATATTGGGTGGCGCAGGTGCGTGGCTGTGTACGTTTCGCACCGGGAGTGGACACCCTGATCGAGCGCGGTGTGCGCACGTTCATCGAGGTCGGCCCGGATGCGGTGCTCACCGCCATGACGGCGGCCTGTGTGGCGCGGCACCCCGAGGTGGAGTCGAAATCCATCGCGGTGGCGGCATCGCGGCGGTCGATGGACGAGCCGACCGGGTTCGTCACCGCCCTGGCGCGGGCGGACGCCGCCGGTATCCCCGTCGACTGGTCGCAGGCTCACGACCAGCCCCCTGTGCGTGTCGCCCTGCCCACCTACGCCTTCCAGCGCCAGCGCTATTGGGCCCGGCCCGTCGTGGCGAACGATGTCCGGCGTTCGGGATTGGAGGACGCCGGCCATCCGCTGCTCGGCGCGATCGTCCGGCTCCCGGGTGCGGAGCAGGTGGTGTTCACCGGACGGCTGTCGCGCAGCTCGCAGCCCTGGCTCGAAGACCACGCGGTCGCGGGCACGGTGCTGTTGCCCGGCGCGGCCCTGGCGGAGCTCGCGCTCCATGCCGGTGCGGTCACCGGGCGGCCGCGTCTGGCCGAACTGGTGATCGAGGCGCCGCTGCCGATACCGGCGGACGCGGGTGTCCAGCTGCGCCTGGTGGCGGGTGCGCCTGACGACTCGAACAGCGTTACGGCACAGATCTATTCGCGAATCGAGAACGCCGGACCGGACGACGAATCGCCGTGGGTGCGGCACGCCTCCGCGACCCTCACCGATGACACGTTCGCACCGCTGAACCCGGGTGGCGCAGATTGGCCGCCCGCGGACGCCACGGCGATCGCCGTCGAAGACGGCTACGCGGCACTGGAGGAACGCGGCTACCGATACGGACCCGCCTTCCGGGGTGTGCGGTCGTTGTGGGCGCGTACCGGTGCGGCGTTCGCCGAGATCGCACTGCCGGATTCGGTACGCGACCAGGCCGGGGAGTTCGGGATGCACCCCGCCCTCCTGGATTCGGCGCTGCACACGATCCTGCTCGGCGGCCTGATTCCAGCGCCGCCGAATGGGTCGGTCGCCGTGCCGTTCTCCTGGGAACACGTCGACCTGCGCGGCGCCGGATCGAACGCGCTTCGGGTGCATGCGAGGGTCTCGGACTCCGGCGCCGAGCGCATCACCGTGACCTTCACCGACCAGGCCGGGACGCCGCTGGGTGCGGTGGGGGCACTGAGCCTGCGTGCGATCGCGGCGGGCGCGCTCACCGAATCCCCGCGCGACAGCCTCGGTTATCACGTCGATTGGGTGGCCCGGCCGCGACCGGACGGCGGCGCCGTGGATGTCGTCTGGGACGACACCGCACCCGGCGCGGACTACGAAGTCGCCACCATCGGCGGTCGCAGACACGTGGTCGCCGCCATCGAACCGGTGACCGGGCCGAGTCTCCCGGAATCGGTGCGCCGGACGGTCATCGACTTCGCCGCGCGAGTGCGGCGACTGCTGGATGGTGATGATCCCGTCGTGGTCGTCACCCGCCGGGCGGTCGCGGCCGAGGCCGGTGACCACGTCGATCCGGCGAGCGCCGCGGTGTGGGGCCTGCTCCGCACCGCGCAGAGCGAGCACCCGGACCGGATCAGGCTCGTGGACGTCGGCGGGAACCATGCCCATCGCGCCGTCGTGGAGTACGCGGCGGCGATCGCCGACGAAACCCAGCTGGCTGTGCGGGGTGCGGCGGTGTACGTCCCGCGAGTCACCCGTGACTCCGGCGCCCTGACCGCCCCCGACGGCGAGGCCTGGGCGCTGACCCTCCGCGACCAGGGAACCCTGGCCCCGGAGAACTTCGGGCTCGACGAAACCACGGGCGCGACAGCCACTCTCGAACCGGGCCAGGTCCGGGTGAGTATGCGAGCGGTGGGCCTGAACTTCCGCGATGTGCTCATGGCGTTGGGCACCTATCCGGATCCGCTCGGCCGGATCGGCGGCGAGGGCGCGGGCGTCGTGCTCGAAGTCGCGGCCGATGTCACCGAATTCGCCGTCGGTGACCGCGTTTTCGGATTCACGCCCGGTATGGGTTCGGTTGTGGTGGTGGACCGGCGACTGCTCGCACCGATGCCTCGGGGCTGGTCGTTCGCACAGGCCGCCGCCGTTCCGATCGTGTACGCGACCGCCTACTACGGTCTGGTCGACCTCGCCGGCGCCCGGTCCGGTGAGACGCTGCTGCTGCACGCGGCGACCGGCGGCGTCGGCATGGCGGCGGTGCAACTCGCCCGCCACCTGGGGCTGCGCGTCCTGGCGACGGCGAGCACACCCAAATGGAACGTCCTGCGCGACATGGGTTTCGACGATTCGGATATCGCCGACTCCCGGACCTTGGAGTTCGAACAGAAGTTCCTGGAGCGCACCGACGGCGCCGGCGTGGACATCGTGCTCGATTCGCTGGCGGGCGAATTCGTGGACGCCTCACTGCGCCTGCTCCCCCGCGGCGGCCGATTCGTCGAGATGGGCATGATCGACCGCCGCGACCCGGTCGAGGTCGGCGCGACACACCCCGGCGTGCGCTACGCCAGCTTCTTGCTGATGGAAGCGGGACCCGAGCGACTGCGGGAGATTCTGGCAGCCCTCGTGGAACTGTTCGACCGCGGCGAGCTGACGCCGTATCCGATCACCGCGTGGGATCTGCGGCGCGCGCCCGAGGCCTTCCGCCACCTCAGCCAGGCTCGGGGTGTCGGCAAGAACGTGCTGACCGTCCCGACACCGCCGCGCACCGACGGAACCGTGCTGATCACCGGCGGCACCGGCGGTTTGGGCGTGGTGGCCGCACGCCACCTCATCACCGCCCACGGTGCGCGCAGGCTCGTGCTCGCGAGTCGACGCGGCCCGGAGACGCCCGGTGCGGCGGAGACGGTCGCCGAACTCACCGCACTCGGCGCGCACGTGGAGGTCGTCGCGTGCGACGCGGCCGATCGGGCGGCGCTCGACCGGCTGCTCGCCACCATCCCCGCACAACACCCGTTGACCATGGTCGTGCACGCGGCCGGTGTGCTGGCCGACGGTCTGCTCGCCACCATGACCGACGAGCGGATCGCACAGGTCCTGCGTCCCAAGGTCGACGCCGCCTGGAATCTGCACGAGGCCACCGCGGGCACCGACCTCTCGGCCTTCGTGCTCTACTCCTCGATCGCGGGGGTGCTCGGTACGGCGGGCCAGGCCAACTACGCGGCCGCCAACACCTTCCTCGACGCCCTGGCGCACCAGCGGCGCGCCGAGGGGCTCCCCGCGACCTCCATCGCCTGGGGGCCGTGGCAGCAGAGCAGCGGTATGACCGGCGACCTGACCGAAGCCGATCTGGCTCGGCTGCGACGAGAGGGCCTGCTCCCGCTGAACGCGGACGAGGGCATGGACCTTTTCGACGCGGCGACGACCGCCGGCCGTCCCACCTCCGTGGCGGTCCGCATAGACCGCGACGCGCTGGGCGATCCGGCCGGAGTCCGCCCGATCATGCGAGCACTGTCCAAGCCCGTGGTCCGGCGCGGCCCGGCCACCGAACCGGCGACGACGGAGATCGCCGCCGATTCGGGACAGCTGGTCACTCGTCTGCTCGGTCGTTCGGCCGAGGAGCAGAAGCGGGTCCTGCTCGGGGTGATCGGCGTGCACGCCGCGGCCGTGCTCGGGCACACCGGCGCCGAGACGATGGAGCCGGACAAGCCGTTCAGCGCGATCGGGTTCGACTCGCTCGGTGTGATGGAATTCCGCAACAGGTTGAAATCGGCCGCGGGAGTGCGGTTGTCGGCCACCGCGATGTTCGATCACCCGACCCCGGCGGCCCTGGCCGAGTTCCTCCGTCAGGAGTTGGTGCCCGCCGACGCGGCCGCGCGAGCGCTCGCCGCCGACGTCGACTCACTCACCAGAAGTTTCGCCGCGGCGGAACTGACCTCGTCGGAACGTTCCGACCTGGCCAAGAAGTTGTCCGCGCTACTACGCAAGCTCGAGGACGTAGCGGCCGATCGCGGCCCACTCCACCCACCGGGAGTGGACGATGCCGGCGATCTCGAATCCGCCGACGACGACGAGCTTTTCGAATTCATCGACAGCCTCTGAGCTGATGGACCAGGAGTTTCACTGATGGCTGACGACGACGAACTGCGCCGGTACCTCAAGAAGACCGCCAAGGAGCTGTACGACACCAAGCAGCGGCTGCGCACGCTCACCGATCGAATGCACGAACCGATCGCCATTGTCGGTATGGCGTGCCGGTACCCGGGCGGCGTGCGATCCCCCGAACAGCTGTGGCAGCTGACCGCGGACGGCGTCGACGCCATCGGCGGCTATCCGGCCGATCGAGGCTGGGACCTCGCGCGACTGTTCGACCCGGACCCCGACGCGGCGGGCGCCATCTATACGCGCGACGGTGGATTCCTCGACGACATCGGTGATTTCGATGCCGCCTTCTTCGGCATCGGCCCCCGCGAGGCGGCGGCGATGGATCCGCAGCAGCGGCTCATGCTGGAGGCTGCCTGGGAGGCCCTCGAGGACGCGGGAATCGACCCGACGTCGCTGCGGGGCAGCGAGACCGGGGTGTTCGCCGGTGTCATCCATCAGCACTACGGCCCGCGCATCGGTTCGGCCGCTATCGGCGCGGAGACCGAAGGCCATGCCTACCTGGGTGTTTCGAACAGCGTCCTGGCGGGACGCATCGCCTACACCTTCGGGTTCACCGGCCCGGCGATCGCGGTCGACACCGCGTGCTCGTCCTCGCTGGTCGCCATCCATCTGGCCTGCCAGGCCTTGCGTTCCGGCGATACGGATGTGGCGCTGGCCGGTGGCGTCACCGTGATGTCGGACCCGTCGCTCCTGATCGCTTTCGCCCGGCAGCGGGCGTTGTCCAGCGACGCCCGATGCAAGGCGTTCGCGGCCGCCGCCGATGGCACCGGTTTCTCCGAGGGACTCGGAATGCTGGTGCTGGAACGACTCTCGGACGCCCAGCGCGCGGGCCACCACGTGCTGGCGGTGATTCGCGGCAGCGCGGTCAACCAGGACGGTGCGAGCAACGGCCTCACCGCGCCGAACGGCCCGTCCCAGGAGCGGGTCATCGCCCAGGCGCTGGCCAATGCCGGACTGGATCCCGCCGACGTCGACGCGGTCGAGGCGCACGGAACCGGCACGATGCTCGGCGACCCGATCGAGGCGCAGGCGCTCATCGGCGTCTACGGCGCGGGCCGCCAGGGTGAGCCGTTGCGGCTGGGCTCGCTGAAATCCAATATCGGCCACACCTCGGCCGCCGCGGGTGTCGGCGGCGTGATCAAGATGGTGCAGGCCATGCGCCACGGTGTGCTGCCGAAGACGCTGCACGTGGACGAGCCCACGCCGCACGTGGATTGGTCCGCCGGTACGGTCCGCCTGCTGCGGGACAGCCACCCGTGGCCGCACGGGGAACGCGTACGCCGGGCAGGTGTGTCCTCCTTCGGCGCCAGCGGCACCAACGCGCACCTCATTCTCGAGGAAGCTCCGGCCCCGGCGGAGGTCGCGGCCGAGGCGGAAATCTTGCCGCGCGACTCGGCCGACACCGTCGCGCTCGTCGTCTCGGCCAAGTCCGAAGCCGCGCTGCGCGCCCAAGCGGATCGACTGCGGCAATGGCTGACCGAGCGCCCCGACGTGGACTTGCGCGAAGTGGCACACGCGGTGGCGGGCTCACGCGCCCTGCTCGATTGGCGCGGCGCGGTTACCGGGCGCGACCACGCCGAAGTGCTGGCCGGTTTGGCGGATCTGGCCGCTGGCGAGCCGAATTCGGTCGCGGAGAAGGCTGATTCCGGCACCACCGCTTTCCTGTTCACCGGTCAGGGTGCGCAACGCGTCGGGATGGGCGCGGGCCTCTACAGCGCGTACCCGGCCTTCGCCACCGCGTTGGACGAGGTATGCGCGGTATTCGATCGGGTACTCGGACGGTCGCTGCGGGAGGTGATGTTCACCGACTCCGAGGGAGTGCTGGACCGCACCGAATGGACTCAGCCCGCGCTGTTCGCCTTCGAAGTGGCACTGTTCCGGCTGCTGGAATCCTTCGGTGTCACACCCGATGTGCTGGTCGGTCACTCGATCGGCGAGCTGGCGGCGGCGCATGTCGCCGGAGTGCTGTCGCTGCCGCACGCCTGCGCGCTGGTGGCGGCTCGCGGCCGCCTGATGGGCGCGCTGCCCGCGGGCGGCGCGATGCTCGCCGTGGCGGTGGACGCGGCGCGTGCCTCCGAGATCATGGCGGCAGTGTCGGATCGGGTCTCGACAGCCGCGGAGAACGGTCCCGCCTCGACGGTCCTGTCCGGCGATGCCGAGGCGATCGAGACCCTCGAGCGCGAACTCGCCGCCCAGGGCATCCGGACCAAGCGGCTACGGGTGAGCCATGCCTTCCATTCGGCGCGCATGGCGCCGATGCTCGACAAGTTCCGCTCGGTCGCACAGAAACTCACGTACCACGCACCCGCTCTGCCGATCGTCTCGACCGTCACCGGAGAGCCGGCCGGTGCTTCCCTGACCGATCCCGAGTACTGGGTGGAGCAAGTCCGCGCCACCGTCCGCTTCGCGCCCGCCATCGACACCCTGCGCGGCGACGGGGTCAGCCGCTTCGTCGAAGTCGGACCCGACGCGGTACTGACCGCCATGACCCGCGAATGCCTGGGCGACAACACCGACCTCGCGGCTGCCCCGGCGACCGTGGCCCTGGCGCGACGATCGTCCGAAGAAGTCGGGCAGTTCGTCGCGGCCGTGGCGCGGATCCAGGTCACCGGCGCGCGCGTCGACTGGCGCTCGACCTTCGCCGGGCGCGGCACGGCTCCTATCGCCCTGCCCACGTATGCTTTTCAACGTCGCCGCTACTGGCTGAATCCCGACCACGCCGCGGCCGCGGATCTGTCGGACCATCCGATCCTCACCGGCGTACTCGGATTGGCCGGTTCGGACGAGTGGCTCTTCACCGGCCGGCTATCGGCGGCGACCCATCCGTGGATCGCCGACCACATGTCGTACGGCGTGCTGGTCCTGCCGAGCGCCACGCTGATCGAGTTCCTGCTCGTCGCGGGCGGCCGAATCGGTTGCGAGGCAGTCGAGGAACTCACCCTGCAAGCGCCGATCGTGCCGTCCGACGGCGATGAGATCGAACTGCAGGTTCTGGTGCAGGCCCCCGATGCGACCGGGCATCGACCGTTCGAATTCTATTTCCGCACATCGGCTTCCGACGAATGGATCCACAACGCGACGGGTTCGCTCGCGACGTCGGCCGGGCGCGAACCCGAAGTGCTCTCCCGGCTGCGGGCGGAATCGTGGCCGCCCGCCGACGCCCAACACCTCGACAGTGCCGGTCTCCCCGCGCAGATCGCCGCGGACGCGGGACTCGAATACGGTCCGGCGTTCCTCGGGGTCCAGCAGGTGTGGCAGCGCGATGACGCCGTCTTCTCCGAGATCGCCCTGAACTCGGACCTCAGCGCCACCGCGGCAGCGCCTTCGGGACGCCACACCCTGCATCCCGCGCTGCTCGACATGGTGATGCACGCCGCCTTCTCCCGGCTGATCTGGCGTGACGGCAACCCCGATCCGAACATCGGCAAACTGCTCTTCCGCTGGGCCGGCGCTCGGTTCCACCATGCGCCGACCGCGGGCACCCGGCCCGCCGAGGTGTCCGCACTGCGGGTCATCGCGGTCGCCCAGGGGCCGGAAGCCGTGGCGGTCGCGGCCGTCGATCCGGAGGGCAATCCCGTTGTCTCGGTGGACGCCGTGGTGATGCGGCCGTACGACGTCAAGGAATTCCGCGGTGCGCTGTCGGCCGACGACGCCGCGCTGTTCGAGGTGCGCTGGGAGGAGGATCCGAACCCGAGCGCCGCGGTCGCCGGGTCGGCGCCCACCCTCGTTCTGCTCACCGATGCGGAATCAACCGGCACGGCAACAGATTTCGATACGCGATACTCATCGGTCGCCGATCTCGCCGCCGCCGATCTTCCTCGAGCAGTGGTGTGGCGTGCCGCTTCATCCTCAACCGCACAGGATTCCGGCGAACCACACGCGATCCGCGCACGGGTGCACTCGACCTTGGCCCTGCTGCGCTCGTGGCTCGCGCAGCAACGATTGACCGACACCCGGCTGGTAGTGGTGACTTCGGGTGGGGCCGGCCTCCCGGGGGAAACCCTCGATCCGGAGGCGGCCGCGGTATGGGGACTACTGCGCAGCGCGCAGTCGGAGCATCCCGGTCGATTCGTCCTGATCGACGAGCATCCCGCCGCACCTGCGTCGACTCCCGATCGGATCGCCGCCGCGCTGGCCACGGGCGCACCACAGGTCGCGGTGCGTGACACTCGCGTGCTGGTTCCCCGGCTCCGACGTGCGGCCGAGACTTACAGTGCCGCAACCGAACCCGTGGACCGCACAGCGGCGTTCGACGGAGCGACGGTACTGATCACCGGCGGCACCGGCGGTCTCGGTTCGCTGTTCGCTCGGCACCTGGTCGCCGAATACGGTGTGCACGATCTGGTTCTGACCTCACGCGGTGGCCCGGATGCCGCGGGCGCCACCGACCTGGTAGCGGAATTGGCCCGGCTGGGGGCGCACGCCCGGGTAGTCGCGTGCGATGTCGCCGATCGCGACGCGGTGCGCGCCCTGCTCGACGACATCGGCTCCGGCGACACTCCGATCGCGGTGGTGCACACCGCCGGCGTGCTCGAGGACGGAACCGTCTCCGCACTGACCGACGCACAGATCGACCGCGTCCTCGCGCCGAAGGTCGACGGCGCCTGGCATCTGGACGAACTGACCCGGGGCAGGGAGGTCCGGGCATTCGTGGTGTTCTCCTCGATCGCGGCCGTCCTCGGCACCTCGGGCCAGGCGAACTACGCCGCGGCCAATGCCGCGCTGGACGCCCTGGCCCAGCGCCGCCGCGACGCCGGTCTCGCGGCGACCTCGCTGGCGTGGGGTCCGTGGAATCAGTCCAGCGGTATGACCGGCGGGCTGGACCGTGGTGCGCTGGCGCGCTGGGAACGGCTGGGGCTGAGCCCACTCGCCGACGCCGACGGTGTGCGCCTCTTCGACGAGGCACTCGGGCACGGCTCGGCGCGACTGGCGCCGATCCGGTTCGATGCCGCCGCCCTGCGCACCGGTGACGAGTCCGAGGTGCCCGAGGTCCTGCGCGGATTCCTCCCCCGCCGGGCGCGGGCCGCCACCCCGACCGCGGTCGCGGCGGCCGGCACGCTCGGTGCTCAGCTGGCCGAAATACCCGCGGCACGGCGCGGCGATGTGGTGCTGGAGGCCGTGCTGTCCGCGGCCGCGGCGGTACTGGGTCACGACTCCGCGGCCGACATCCGGCCGGATCAGCGTTTCGACGAGATCGGTTTCGATTCGCTCGGCGGCGTGGAGTTCCGCAACCGGCTGGGCAAGGCCACCGGTCTGCAACTGCCGTCGACGCTGGTGTTCGATCATCCGACCCCGGCGGCGGTGGCGAAGCTGGTGCTGTCCCGCATCGAACCGACGGCGGGCGAACCCGTCAAGAAGGCGGTGCGCCGGGTTCGAGCCGACGAACCGATCGCCATCGTCGGCATGGCGTGCCGGTTTCCCGGCGGCGTCGAATCACCCGACGAGCTCTGGGATCTCGTGTCCGCCGGGATCGACGCGACCGGCGACTTCCCCACCGACCGGGGATGGGATCTGGAGCGACTGTTCGACGCGAATCCGGACAAGCCCGGGACCGTCTACTCGCGGCGCGCCGGATTCCTCGACGGGGCGGGTGATTTCGATCCGGGATTCTTCGGGATCGGTCCCCGGGAGGCGTCCGCGATGGACCCGCAGCAGCGCCTGCTCCTCGAAACGTCCTGGGAGGCGCTCGAAGACGCCGGAATCGACCCCCACTCGTTGCGGGGCAGCGATACCGGGGTGTTCGTCGGCGCGGGCGCATCCGGTTACGTCGACCTGGTGGGCGGTGAGCTGGAGGGCTATCGGCTCACCGGCACCACGAGCAGCGTGATGTCGGGGCGGGTGGCCTACGCGCTGGGGTTGGAGGGTCCGGCGTTCACCGTGGACACCGCCTGCTCCTCCTCGCTGGTCGCGCTGCACCTGGCCGCTCAGGCGCTGCGCAATGGGGAGAGCTCCCTCGTGCTGGCCAGCGGCGTGACGGTCGCGGCCAGCCCGTATCTGTCCGTCGATTTCGCACGGCAGCGCGGACTGTCCCCGGACGGCCGGTGCAAGGCGTTCTCCGCGGCGGCCGACGGCGTCGCCTTCTCCGAGGGCGCCGGGGTGCTGGTGCTCGAGCGGCTCTCCGACGCGAAACGCCTGGGGCACACCATTCTCGCCCTCGTGCGTGGCACCGCGATCAACTCCGATGGGGCGAGCAATGGCCTGACCGCGCCGAACGGTCCGTCCCAGGAACGCGTGATCACCGCGGCGCTGGCGAACGCTGGGCTGTCGCCGTCGGACATCGACGCGGTCGAAGCGCACGGCACCGGCACCACGCTGGGTGATCCGATCGAGGCGCAGGCGCTGATGGCGGTCTACGGGCGCGATCGCGCGCGGAACCCGCTGCGGATCGGCTCGCTCAAGTCGAATATCGGCCACACCGTCGCCGCCGCGGGTGTCGGCGGCGTCATCAAGATGGTGCAGGCGCTGCGGCACGAAACCCTGCCCAAGACACTGCATGTCGACGAACCCAGCCCGCACGTGGACTGGTCCGCCGCCGACGTCGCGCTGCTCACCGAGGCGCACCCGTGGCCGGCCGGTGACCGGCCGCGTCGCGCCGGGGTGTCGTCGTTCGGTGTCAGCGGCACCAACGCGCACGCCATCATCGAAGAGGCACCCGCGCCCGCCCTTTCGGCGGAATCCGGCGGCCACCCACTCGGTACGGTGCCCTGGCTGGTGTCGGCCAAGAACGACACCGCGCTTCGGGCGCAGGCGGCGAAGCTCCAGCGGTGGCTGATCGACCACCCCGGCACCGATCCGGCGCGGGTCGCGCACGCGCTCGCCACCACCCGCGCCCAGCACGAGGTGCGGGCGGCGGTGCTGGGCGCCGATCGTGGCGAACTGCTCGCCGGACTGGCGCACTTGGCTGCCGGGACCGCGACCGCCGGAGTGGCTTCCGGCACCGTGGGCGCCGGGAAAACCGCGTTCCTCTGCACCGGCCAGGGCGCGCAACGGGCCGGGATGGGCGCGGAACTCGCCGCGGCCTTCCCGGTATTCGCCGCGGCGCTCGACGAGGTGTGCGCGCGGTTCGATCCGCTGCTCGAAAGTTCGCTGCGGCGAGTGATGTTCACCGGAGAGCTGATCGATCGCACCCGCTTCACCCAGCCCGCGCTGTTCGCGTTCGAGGTGGCGCTGTATCGGCTGCTGGAGTCCTTCGGCGTGACACCCGATGTCCTGGTGGGCCATTCGATCGGCGAGCTGACCGCGGCGTACCTGGCCGGCGTCTGGTCGCTGGCGGATGCCTGCGCGCTGGTCGCGGCCCGCGGCCGCCTGATGGAGGCACTGCCCGAGGGCGGTGCGATGCTCGCGGTCGCCGCACCCGAGGCCGAGGTCGCCGCCGCGATCGCCGAATACCGTGATCGGATCTCGATCGCGGCGGTGAACGCGCCTGCCGCCGTGGTCGTCTCCGGTGACGCCGACGCCGTCGACGCCCTCGACCGGCTGTTCACCGAACGGGGCCACCGGACGAACCGGCTGCGGGTGTCGCACGCCTTCCATTCGCACCTGATGGAGCCCATGCTGGGCGAGTTCGAGACCGTCGCCGCCGCGGCCACCTTCCACGCCCCACGGATTCCTCTGGTATCCAATGTCTCCGGCGAGATCGCCGGTGACGAGATCCTGAAACCGGACTACTGGGTGGCGCAGGTGCGCGCCGCGGTGCGTTACGCGCCCGGCGTGCAGACGCTGGTGGCCTCGGGCGTGCGCCGCTTCCTCGAGATCGGGCCGGACGCCGTCCTGGCGGCGATGACCCGGCAGAGCCTGCCCGCCGATATCGAGTCGCGCGCGGTGGTCGCGGCGGCGGCCCGCCGGGACCACGACGAGGTCGAGCAGTTCGTGACGATGCTCGCCCAGGCGCACACCGCGGGTGTGATCGTCGACTGGACGCCGTTGTTCGGCGACCGCCCGTCGCCACGAATCGCCCTGCCCACCTATGCCTTCCAACACCAGCGCTATTGGCTCGAACCGGGCCTCGCGCAGCGGCGGTCCGACGCCGCCGAGCACCCCCTGCTCACCGATGTGGTGCGGGTGGCCGATCGGGACGAGTGGATGTTCACGGGTCGATTCTCGCTGCGCACGCACCCGTGGATCACCGACCACACCACCTACGGTGTGGTGGTCGTCCCCAGCGCCGCGCTCATGGAGATGCTGCTGGTCGCCGGACGGCGCATCGACTGCGAGGTCGTCGACGAACTCATCCTCGAGCGGCCGATCCTGCCGCCCGCGGACGGCGAGGTCGAACTCCAAGTGCTGGTGCGGGAACCGGATACCGCGGGACGCCGGTCCTTCACATTCCACTATCGCCTCCCCGACGGCGAGTGGGCGCGCAATGCCAGCGGCGTACTGAGTGGGCGCGAGCTGATCGACCTCGGCCTGATGGAGATGCTGCGCAGTACGCCATGGCCGCCGGTCGGCGCCGAACCCGTTGATACCGAGTGGATTCCGGAGCATGCGACGCGGGTCGCCGGGCTGGCGTACGGTCCTTCGTTCCGCGGCATCGACGCCGCCTGGCACGGCGGTGACACGTCGTTCTCCCAGATCACCCTGAACCCGGAGGTGCCCGGCGACGGGTTCCAGCTGCATCCGGGCCTGTTCGACATGGTGATGCACGCCGGGCTCGTCAGTTTGATCTGGTCGGATCTCGACAGCAACCCCGCCGAGGGCAAACTCCTGTTCCGCTGGGGTGCGACGCAATTCCACACGGCATCCCCGGTCACCTCGATGCGCGTGATGGCCGTACGGCGCAACAGCGAGGCGATCGCCGTGGTGGCGGTGGACCAGGACGGCAACCCGGTGGTGTCCATCGACGAAGTCGTCATGCGTTCCTACGACCTCGACCAGTTCCGCGCCACGCTGTCGGGCGGAGGCGCGGGCCGGTACGGGTTACGGTGGGCGCCGGTCGAAATACCGGACACTCCCGCCCCGATCGGGAGCGCGGCCGTGCTCGGAGCGGCGGTCGTGACCGGCATCGAGGAGCGGTATCCGGATCTGGCGGCGCTGGCCGCCGCCCCGGCCGTTCCGGACGTCGTGGTCTGGTCCGAAGCCGCCGGACTACCGGGCGCGTCGCAACAGTCCGCGCGTGCTCGTGTCCATGCCGCATGGGATCTGGTCCGGGGCTGGCTGGCCGACGCACGGTTCGGACGGTCGCGGTTGGTTGTCGTGACCGAGGGCGCGGCGACCGTGCCCGATTCCGGTCCGGATCCCGCGGCGGCCGCCGTCTCGGGGCTGATCCGCAGCGCTCAGGCCGAGTATCCGGATCGAATCGCGCTGCTCGACGTGGATAGATCCGTTGGTACGCACCAACTTTCGGCCGACGCGATCCGAGCCGCCATCGCGACCGGCGAGCCACAGGTGGCGGTGCGGGGCGGCAGCGTCCTGGCGCCCCGGCTGGAGCCGGTGACGTCTGCTGCGGGTGAACCGATTTCCTTCGGCACCGGGACCGTGCTGATCACGGGCGGCACCGGCGGATTGGGGGCGCTGCTGGCCCGGCACCTGGTCACCGCGCACGGTGTCGATCGGCTGCTGCTGGTCTCGCGGCGCGGTGAAGGTGCCGACGGCGCAGCGGAACTCGCGGCGGAGCTCTCCGGATACGGCGCACACGTGCGCATCGCCGCCTGCGATGTCACCGACCGCGACGCCCTGCGGGAACTGCTGGCGGACCTGCCGGACGAGCACCCGCTCACCGGCGTCGTACACGCCGCCGGCGTGCTCGCGGACGGCACCTTCGACGGCCTCACGACCGACCGGATCGACCAGGTGTTCGCTCCGAAGGCCGAGGCGGCGTGGCACCTGCACGAGCTCACCCGGGAGCTGAACCTGTCGGCGTTCGTCATGTTCTCCTCGATCGCGGGCATGATCGGCTCGGCCGGACAGGCGAATTACGTTGCCGCCAACGGCTTCCTGGACGCACTCGCGCTGCGCCGCCGGGCCGACGGGCTGCCGGGGCTCGCCCTGGCCTGGGGTCCGTGGCGACAGGACCTCGGCATGACCGGCACCCTGGATCGCACCGCCATGAGCCGATTGGACCGGCTGGGCCTGGCGCCGCTGGACCACGACGCGGGCCTGCGGCTGTTCGACGCATCGCTGACCACGGCGGAGCCGGTGCCGGCGCTGCTGCATCTCGACACCGACAAGCTGCGCGTCGAAGCACACACCGGGTCGGTTCCGGCGGTGCTGCGCGGATTCGTGCGCGCGGGCGGCCGGACGGCGGCGAGGGTGAGTGACGGACCCTCGCTCGGGGAGCGGCTGCACGGGGTGGCGGAAGCCAAGCGGCACGGCGTCGTCCTCGACCTGGTGCGCGAACACGCGGCCACGGTGCTGGGTTACGAGTCGCTCGACGACATCGGTCCCGATCGCGGCTTCGACGAACTCGGCTTCGATTCCCTCGGCGGCGTGGAGTTCCGCAACCGGCTGTCGAGGGTGGCGGGGCTGTCGCTGCCTTCGACCTTGGTTTTCGACTACCCCACCGCGCGAGAGCTGGCGGGCTATCTGCTCGAGCAGGCGCTGGCGGAGGCACCCGCACCGGCGGCCGCACCCACGCCGTCGGCGGCGGTGCCGCCCGAGGTCGCGCAGCTCGAGGCCATGGTCGAGCGGATCATCGCCGACAGCGGCAATTCCGACGAGACCATCGCGGCCTTGCGTGGCATCACCGACCGTCTGCACGCCCATTTGGGTGACGCGTGGTCCGACAGTGTCTACGACGACCTCGAATCCCATTCCGACGATGAACTGTTTGATCTGATCGACGAGGAGTTCGGCCCAGCATGACCAATCCGAGCAGCAGCAACGAGGAACGCCTCAGCCGGTATCTGCGCAAGGTCACCGGGGATCTGCGCACCGCCAACAAGCGCATCCAGCAGCTGGAGGAGCAGGCCGGGGAACCGCTCGCGATCGTCGGCATGAGCTGCCGGTACCCGGGCGGCGTCGACACTCCGGACCGGCTGTGGGACTTGGTGGCCTCCGGCACCGACGCGATCGGCCCGTTCCCCACCGACCGCGGCTGGGATCTCGAGCGGCTGTTCGACACCGACCCGGACGTGCCCGGGACCGTGTACGCCCGGGAGGGCGGATTCCTCGACGCGGCGGGCGATTTCGATGCCGGATTCTTCGGCCTCGGACCGCGCACGGCGGAGGCGATGGATCCGCAGCAGCGGCTGTTCCTCGAAGCGTCCTGGGAGGCTTTGGAGAACGCCGGCATCGATCCGGTGTCGCTGCGCGACAGCGACACCGGTGTCTACGCGGGCGTGATCCACTTCGACTACGGCCGCCGGGTCGGCGCGCCTGGTCACAGCGCCGAATCCGAAGGCAATGCCCACCCGGGTGTTTCGGCCAGCATCCTGTCCGGGCGGGTGTCGTTCAGCCTCGGTTTCAAGGGTCCGGCGCTGTCGGTGGACACCGCGTGCTCGTCGTCGCTGGTCGCCCTGCATCTCGCGGGCCAGGCGCTGCGCCGGGGCGAGATATCGCTGGCCCTGGTCGGCGGTGTCACCGTGATGTCGGATCCCGCCCAGCTCATCAGCTTCGCCCGGCAGCGCGCGCTGTCCCCGGACGGCCGGTGCCGGGCGTTCGGCGCGGGGGCCAACGGGACCGGATTCTCCGATGGTCTCGGCATGCTCGTGGTCGAGCGGCTGTCGGACGCGCGCCGCAATGGCCACCCCGTTCTCGCGCTGGTGCGCGGCACCGCGGTGAACCAGGACGGGACCAGCAGCCGGCTGACCGCACCGAACGGCCCGTCCCAGGAGAAGGTGATCGCGCAGGCGCTCGCCGATGCCGGTCTGACGCCCGCCGATATCGACGCGGTCGAGGCGCACGGCACCGGTACCCAGCTCGGCGACCCGATCGAGGCGCGGGCGTTGATCGCCACCTACGGTCGCGATCGCGTCGGCGAGCCGTTGCGGATCGGATCGCTCAAATCGAACATCGGACACACCTCCGCCGCGGCCGGCGTCGGTGGCGTGATCAAGATGGTGCAGGCGATGCGGCACGAAACACTGCCCGCGACACTGCATGTCGATACCCCGACATCACATGTGGACTGGTCCGGGGGCACTGTTCGGCTGCTGGCCGAGGCCGAGCCGTGGGCCGCGGGCGAGCGGGTGCGGCGGGCCGGTGTGTCGTCCTTCGGCGCCAGCGGCACCAATGCGCACGTGATCCTGGAAGAGGCGCCCGCCCCGGTGGAGCCCACGGCCGATTCGGCGAATGAGGCCGGTGCGGGGGCTGTTTCCGGGATCGCCCCGGTTGTCTCCGAGATCGCCCCTGTTGTCTCCGAGATCGCCGCGCTGCCGCTCTCCGCGAAGACCGAGGACGGGGTGCGCGCGCAGGCGGCCAAACTGCTGGAGTGGGTGCGCGAACGTCCCGACCTGACGGTCGGCGATATCGCCTATTCACTGGTCACCGGCCGCGCCCGATTGGAGTGGCGGGCCGCGGTGGTGGCCGGCGACCGCGAGGCCATGCTCGCCGGACTGGCCGAGCTCGCGGAGCACGGATCGGCGAGCGATGTCGTCACGGGCCGAGCCGTGACGCGCAAGACCGCCTTCCTGTGCACCGGACAGGGCGCCCAGCGCGTCGGCATGGGTCGCGAACTGTACGAGGCGTTTCCGGTGTTCGCGGCCGCGCTGGACGAGATCTGCGCGCGGTTCGACCCGCTGCTGGGCACGTCGCTGCGGCAGCTGATGTTCACCGGCCGGGCGGTCGGCGACGGTCCCGAGGATGCGGAGGCGCTGCATCGGACCGAGTTCACCCAGCCCGCGCTGTTCGCCTACGAAGTCGCGCTCTACCGGCTCCTCGAATCCTTCGGCGTGACGCCGGACGCGCTGATCGGGCATTCGATCGGTGAGCTGGCCGCCGCGCACCTCGCCGGTCTGTGGTCGCTGCCGGACGCGTGCCGCCTGGTCGCGGCACGCGGAAGGCTCATGGGGCGGCTGCCGGCCGGGGGCGCGATGCTCGCGATCGCCGCGAGCGAGGGCGAGGTCGCCCCGCTGCTCGCCGACGAGGCCCGGCGGCTGGCGATCGCCGCCGTGAATTCGCCGGTGGCCGTGGTTGTCTCGGGCGACGAGGAGGCGGTGACGACGATCGCGCAGCGGTGCGCCGAGCGCGGCCGGCAGACCTCGCGGCTGCGGGTGTCGCATGCTTTCCATTCCCACCGAATGGACCCGATGCTGGCCGAATTCGCCGCCGTCGCAGGGGCATTGACTTACAGCCGACCGAGCATTCCACTGGTTTCGAACCTTTCCGGCGGGATTGCCGGTGACGAGGTGCTCGACCCCGCCTACTGGGTCCGGCAGGTACGCGAGGCCGTCCGGTTCGCGCACGGCGTGGATACCCTGGTGGCGTCGGGCATCCGCCGATTCCTCGAGATCGGCCCCGATGCGGTACTGACCGCGATGACCAGGCAGTGTCTGCCGGAGAAGGTCGAAGCACAGGCGGCGGTGATGGCCGGAGCCCGCCGTGGGCGGGCCGAGGTCGAGCAGTTCGTGACCTGCCTCGCGCAGGCGCACGCCGTCGGCACCGATGTCACCTGGACGGCGCTGTTCACCGGACGGCCGGTCGCGCGAGTCCCGTTGCCCACCTATGCGTTCCAGCGTCGCCGCTACTGGATCGACCCGGTCGGCGGCAATGCCGGGGTCGAAGCCGCGGGTTTGGGTGCGGTCCAGCATCCGCTGCTGGGCGCGGTGCTCTCGGCGCCGGAGTCGGGCGCGGTCCTGGTGACCGGGCGGCTGTCGCTCACGGCCCAGCCGTGGCTCGCCGATCATGTGATCGGCGGCGCGGCGCTGTTGCCGGGAACCGGTTTCGCGGAGCTGGTCCTGCGGGCCGGAATCGAGGTCGGCTGCCCGGTGATCGAGGAGCTCACCTTGCAGGCTCCGCTGCTGCTGCCCGCGGCGGGCGGTGTGCAGATCCAGGTCGTCGTCGGCGGGCACGAGCAGGGGCGGCGACCGGTCGCCGTCTACTCCCGTGGGGAACACGACCACGACGACGAGTGGGTGTTGCATGCGCGAGGCGCGCTGACCGTCGCCGACGGTGCGGCCGAGCCCGCGAACGAGGCGTGGCCACCCACAGCCGCGACCGAAATCGAGGTCGCCGCGGCGTACTCGAGCTTGTTCGCCCGTGGCTACGAGTACGGTCCGGCCTTTCAGGGTGTGCGGGCGCTGTGGCGGCGCGGCGATGAGGTGTTCGCCGAGATCGCCGCCGACGCGGACACCGGAGTGCGGGTCGAAGGTTTCGGAATCCATCCGGCGCTGCTGGACGCCGCCTTGCACGCCGGGTACCTGGCGAGTGCGTCCGAAGGCGATGCGGGACAACACGAGTCGCCGTTCACGGTCACGGCCGGACAGGTCGCGCTGCCGTTCGCGTGGGACTCGGTGCGACTGCACGCCGCGGAAGCCGCCGTGCTGCGGGTGCGCCTGACCCCGAGCGGATCATCGGTGTCGGTGCGGGTGGCCGACGAATACGGGCAGCCGGTCCTGTCGGGATCGGTCGCGGCACGGCCGATGCCGCTCGAGCGGCTCGTCGCGTCCGCGTCGGGCGGCGTGGCCGACCCCGTCCTCGCACTCGTATGGTCACCGGCCGCGACCGCGCAACCCGCGATCGACACCGAGGTTCCGCGCTGGGACGGGCTGGATGACGCGGCACACATGCCTCCGGTGGTGCTCGTCGAAGCCGGTTCCGGGTGGCACGCCACCGACGCCACCGGTGTCGTGGCCGCCACCCATGACGAAATCGCGCGGATCCTCGCGATATTGCAGGAATGGCCGGCTACGGAACGGTTCGCGGCGAGCACGCTGCTGATCGCCACCCGCGGCGCGATCGCCCTGCCCGAAGAGGAGCTCACCGACCTCCCCGGCGCGGCGGTGTGGGGTTTGGTGCGCGCCGCGCAGGCCGAGGAGCCGGGCCGAATCATCTTGGTGGACAGCGACACCGGCATCGACGCGCACACCGCGTCCGCCATCGCGGCGGTGGGCGAACCGCAGGTGGTGGTGCGCGGCGGCATCATCCATACCGCTCGCCTGGTGCGGCCCGCATATGAACGCGCGGACAGCGGTGACGAGGTCGCCGCGTTCGGCGCGGGGACCGTGTTGATCACCGGCGGCACCGGCGGTCTGGGCGCGGTGATGGCCCGGCACGTGGTGGTCGAACATGGCGTGCGGTCGTTGCTGCTGGCCAGCCGCAGCGGCCCGCAGGCCGAGGGAGCGGCGGCCCTGCGCGCCGAACTGGAGCAGCTCGGCGCCCGGGTGGCGGTCGTGGCCTGTGATGTCGCGGACGCCGCGGCGGTCGCCGAGCTGATCGCCGAGGTGCCGGCGGAGTGGCCCCTGACCGGTGTCATCCATGCCGCGGGTGTGCTCGACGACGGGACCATCGCGTCCTTGACCCCGCAGCGGATGAATGCCGTGCTGGCGCCGAAGGCCGACGCCGCCTGGTATCTGCACGAAGCGACCGCAGACTCGAATCTGGCCGCGTTCGTGGTGTTCTCGTCGGTCTCGGGCACCCTCGGTGGCCCCGGGCAGGGCAATTACGCGGCCGCGAACACCTTCCTCGACGCGCTGGTGGCCCACCGCCGGGCCCGTGGGCTCCCCGGTCAATCGCTGGCCTGGGGTCCGTGGGCCCGCTCGCGCGGCATGACCGCGCACCTCCAGGAGTCCGACGTGGCTCGGATGAGCCGGGGCGGATTCACCGCGCTCACCGACGAGCAGGCGCTGCGCGGCTGGGCCGCGGCACTGCGACGGAACGCGCCGCACACGGTGATCGCGACCCTCGACACCGCCGCGCTGCGCGATCGAGCCGAAACCGGGCTGCTGCCCGCCGTGCTCCGGGACCTGGCCCCGGCCGCCCGCCGGCGCGCGGTGACATCGTCGCCGGTTTCCGGTCTACAGCAACGGCTTTCGGGCCTGGACCTCGAACGGCAGCGCCAGCTGGTCTTCGATACCCTGCGCACCCAGATCGCGGCCGTGCGCGGCGACGACGGCGTGTCCGCGATCGAGCCCGGTCGCACGTTCCAGGACCTGGGTTTCGACTCCCTGAGCGCCGTCGAGCTGCGCAACCGTCTCAAAACCGCCACCGGACTGTCGCTTCCCGCCGCCGTCATCTTCGACTACCCCACACCACAGGCGCTCGCCGAGCACCTGGCCGACAAGCTGACCGGCACCGCGCTGGACACCGCGGTCACCGCGAAAGTCGTCGCCGACGAGCCGATCGCGATCGTCGGCATGGCGTGCCGGTACCCGGGTGGCGTCACTTCGCCCGAAGACCTGTGGTCATTGGTCTTCGACGGCGTCGACGCGACCTCGGAGTTCCCCGGTAATCGCGGCTGGGATACCGAGCGGATCTACGATCCCACCGGCGAGCGGCCGAACACCACCTACACCCGTGCGGGTGGATTCCTGCACTCCGCGGGCGAATTCGATCCGGCGTTCTTCGGGATCAGCCCCAATGAAGCAGCGACGATGGATCCGCAGCAGTTCCTGCTGTTGGAGACCTCGTGGGAGGCCCTCGAACGGGCCGGCATCGATCCGGCCGCGCTGCGGGGCAGTGCCACCGGAGTATTCGCGGGCATGATGTATCACGACTACCCGGCCAACGCGAACTCGGGATCCATTGCCTCCGGCAGGGTTTCGTATGTCCTCGGGTTGGAAGGGCCGTCGGTCACCGTGGACACGGCCTGCTCGTCATCGCTGGTGGCCATGCACCTGGCCGGGCAGTCCCTGCGGTCGGGCGAGTCCGATCTGGCCCTGGCGGGCGGTGTGGCCGTGATGGCGACACCGGAGGTCTTCGTCGAGTTCAGTCGCCAGCGCGGGTTGGCCCCGGACGGGCGGAGCAAGTCGTTCGCCGACGCCGCCGATGGTGTGGCGTGGTCCGAGGGCGCCGGTGTGCTGGTGCTGGAGCGGTTGTCCGACGCCCGGCGCAACGGGCACGAAGTCCTTGCTGTGATCGCCGGTTCCGCGGTGAATCAGGATGGCGCGTCGAATGGTTTGACCGCGCCGAACGGTCCCTCGCAGCGGCGGGTGATCCGGCAGGCGCTCGCGAATGCGAGGATCGCGCCGGGCGACGTCGACGTGGTGGAGGCGCACGGCACCGGCACCACGCTGGGTGATCCGATCGAGGCCCAAGCACTGCTGGACACCTACGGTCAGGAGCGCGCCGCGGACCGGCCATTGTGGCTGGGGTCGTTGAAATCCAATATCGGGCACGCGCAGGCCGCGGCGGGTGTGGGCGGCGTCATCAAGATGGTGATGGCGATGCGGCACGGGGTACTGCCGCGGACGCTGCATGTGGATCGGCCGTCGAGCAAGGTGGATTGGTCCGCGGGGCGGGTCGAATTGCTGACCGAGCCGGTGGCGTGGCCGGACGTGGATCGGCCGCGGCGCGCCGGGGTGTCGTCCTTCGGTATCAGCGGCACCAATGCGCACGTCGTCATCGAACAGGCTGCGGCGGAACCGGCTCGGACCCCTGGCCGCGTCGAGGCCGTTCCGGTGGGCGAAGCCGATCCGGTAGCCGGGGTGCTGCCGTGGGTGGTCTCGGCACGAAGCGGTGCGGCGCTCGCCGGTCAGGCCGGACGGCTGGTCTCGGCTGTGGTCGAGCACGATCGGGATCCGGCGGATGTCGGTTTCTCGCTGGCCTCCACACGCGGCGTCTTCGAGCATCGGGCTGTCGTCTTCGGGGACGACCGAGGCGCTCTGCTGTCGGGGACGCGGGCGCTCGCCGAGGGCGCGCAGTCCGCGGGTGTGGTGTCCGGTCGCGTGGTTCCGGGTTCGACCGGGCTGGTGTTCTCCGGTCAGGGTGCGCAGTGGGCCGGGATGGCGAGCGCGTTGCGTCGGGCGTATCCGGTGTTCGCCGAGCGTTTCGATGCCATCGTCGCCGAGATCGATCCGCTGCTGGGGCAGCCGGAGTCGCTGAGTGTCGCGCTGGCGTCCGAGGACCTCGTCGATCGGACGGTGTACGCGCAGGCCGGTTTGTTCGCCTTCGAGGTCGCGCTCTACCGATTGCTCGAATCGTGGGGCGTGCGGCCCGATATGGTCGCGGGCCACTCGATCGGTGAGGTGGCCGCCGCACATGTGGCGGGGGTGCTGTCGCTGACCGACGCGTGTGTGCTGGTGGCCGCGCGCGGCCGGTTGATGCAGGACCTGCCCGGCGGCGGCGCGATGGTCGCCGTCGGTGCGTCGCGGGCCGAGGTGGCGCCCCTGCTGACCGCAGGGGTCGCGATCGCGGCGGTGAACGGACCGTCGTCGGTGGTGCTGTCCGGAATCGAGCACGAGGTTCTCGCCGTGGTCGAGACGTGCGCCGACCGTGGTTGGCGCACCCATCGTCTGCGGGTCTCGCACGCCTTCCACTCGGCGCTGATGCAGCCCATGCTGGCCGAATTCGCCTCGGCGATCGAGGGTTTGACCTTCACCGAGCCGACGATTCCGCTGGTGTCGACCGTGACCGGCGCGATCGTGACCGGCGAGATGAGCGATCCGCGGTACTGGGTGGGTCAGGTCCGCGATACCGTGCGATTCGCCGATGCCGTTGCCGCGATGCTGGATTCAGGTGTGTCGAGGTTCGCCGAGATCGGTCCCGACGCGGTACTGACCCCGATGGTCGCGCAGATCGCGGAGGGCGCGGTGGTGCTGGCACGGCGAGACCGCGCCGACGCCGCCACCCTGCTGACCGGGGTGGCCGGATTGTTCGTGTCCGGCGCCGAGGTGGACTGGGCCGGGTTCTATGCCGGTACCTCCGCGCGGCGAATCGACCTGCCCACCTATGCCTTCCAGCGCGAGAGGTATTGGCTCGATGCCCGGAAGCTGCTCGCGCAGTCGTGGATGGGTACCGAGCTGGGCGGCGTGACCGACGCCGGGCTCGAGACGGTGGACCATCCGCTGCTGGGCGCTGTGGTGCCGCATCCGGATTCGGGTCAGGTGAGCTTCACCGGCCGGTGGTCGCTGGACTCGGTGGAATGGCTGGCCGACCACAGCGTGCACGGCACGGTGCTGCTGCCGGGTACCGGATTCGTCGAGCTGGCCGCCCACGTCGGTGGCCTGCTGGGCTGTGACGTCGTCGAGGAACTCGTCCTGCACACCCCGCTGACCCTGCCCGCCGAGGGCAGCGTCGCGGTGCAGGTCGTGGTGGCCGACGCGGACGACGCCGGTCGTCGACGGCTGCGCGTGCATTCGCGGCAGGCGGGCGAGGGTCCGTGGCTGCTGCACGCCGAGGGTGCCCTCACCCCGAACACTGGATCTCAGGACGTGGCCGCCGATTTCGACCTGGTCACCTGGCCTCCGGTCGGCGCGCAGCCCCTGGATGTCGACGGCGCGTATGACGATCTGCTCGCACTCGGATACGGGTACGGTCCGTTCTTCCAGGGCCTGCGGGCGGCGTGGCGACGCGGCGAGGAATTGTTCGCCGAGGTCGCGCTGCCGGATCCCCAGGACGCCGACGGTTTCGGGATCCATCCCGCGCTGTTCGACGCGGCCCTGCACGCCGGGATCCTGCACGGCCGCAAGGCCGGTGAGGCGGTCTTGCCGTTCGCATGGAACCGGGTGGTACTGCACTCGCCCGGCGCCGCCACCGTGCGGGTGCGCAGTGTTCCCGTGGGCGATGACTTCGCCGTGCGGATCGCCGATGAGCAGGGCCGGCCCGTCGTGTCGGTGGGCGCGTTGGCATCTCGGCCGGTGCCGGTCGAACGCCTGAACGCCGGCCGGACGCCGGACGCCTTGTTCACCGTGGAATGGGTCGCGGCGCAGCGATCGTCGGAGACCATCGACCCGGACAGCATCGCGATTCTCGGTGCCGGGCGCGGCGATACCGGTTCGCTGCGCCGGTACCGCGACCTCGCGGCCTTGATCACCGATCTGGACGAGGCCACGAATCCGGTCGTTCCCGATCTCGTGCTGCTCGAATGCCCGCGCCACGACGGCTCGCCGACGGACGCGGCACGGCAGGTGCTGCGCGGTGTGCTCGACACGGTTCAGCGGTGGATCACCGAAACCCGATTCGCCACTTCACGTTTGGTGGTGCTCACCGAACACGCCGTGACCGTGGACGGTTCCGAGCAGGTCGGCCTGGACCAAGCGCCGGTATGGGGTCTGCTGCGTGCCGCGCAGGCCGAACATCCGGGTCGATTCCAGCTACTGGATGTGGAGCAGGGCGGCGGCGCGGTCGCCGCGGACACCTTGGCGGCCATGGCCGGGGAACCCGAGGCCGCGTTGCGCGGATCGACCGTGCTCGTACCGCGGTTGACCCGCCGGATACCGGGCACAGATGCCGCGCCGGTCGCGCCCGGCACGGTGCTGGTGACCGGCGGCACCGGCGGCCTCGGTGCGGTGATCGCCCGCCATCTGGTGACCGAATACGGTGTGCGCCACCTTCTTTTGACGTCCCGGCGCGGCTTGGACGCCCCCGGCGCCGCCGCAGTGCGTGACGAACTGGCCGAGCTCGGCGCCGAGGTCACCGTGGCGGCGTGCGACGTGTCGGATCGGTCGGCGCTGACGGCTCTGCTGGCGGGTATCCCCGCGGAGCATCCGCTGGTGGGCGTGGTGCACGCGGCCGGAATCGCCGATAACGGTGTGATCGAATCGATGTCGGCGGATCGCATCGACGCCGTGTTCCGCCCCAAGGTGGATGCCGCGTGGCATCTGCACGAGCTCACGCGCGACAAGTCGCTGTCGTTGTTCGTGCTGTTGTCCTCCGCGGGCGGGCTGGTGCTGGCCGCGGGTCAGGCGAATTACGCCGCGGCGAACGTCTTCCTGGACGCCCTCGCCGTGCATCGGCACGCCCGGGGATTGCCCGCGACCGCCCTCGACTACGGCATGTGGGAGCGGTCGAGCGGGCTCGGTGCGGAGCTGTCCGAGGACGACTTCGATCGGATGCGCAGGCAGGGCTTCCCCCCGCTGTCCGAGCCCGAGGGGCTGGCGCTGTTCGACGCGGCGGTGGCCGCGAAGAGTCCGCAGACGGTGGCGTTGCGGATCGATCCGGCGGTGCTGCGCACCCGGGGCGAGCAGCTTCCGCCGCTGGTGCGGGGACTGGTCCCGGCACCGGCGCGCCGGGTCGACCGGACCCCGGCCGGTCAGGCGCTACTGCGACGGCTGGCGGGCCGCTCGGACGCCGATCGGGACAGTGCGCTGGTCGATTTCGTCCGCACCGTGGCGGCCGGGATCCTCGGCCATGCCTCCAGCGAGGCTGTCGCACCGCAGCAGGCCTTCCAGCAGCTCGGGTTCGACTCGTTGAGCGCCATCGAGTTCCGCAACCAGCTCAACACCGCGACCGGGCTGCAGCTCCCGGCCACGCTGATCTTCGACTACCCGACCCCGCGGGCCGTGGCCGACTTCATCGGTGCGCAGCTCACCGGCACCGCCGCCGTCGAGGAGCGCGCGGTGAGCCGGGTCCGCGCCGATGACGAGCCGATCGCCGTGGTGGCGATGGCCTGCCGCTATCCGGGCGGGGTCGCCTCGCCGGAAGACCTGTGGCGACTGGTCGTCGAGGGCGGCGACACCACCGGGGCCATGCCGGTGGATCGCGGCTGGGACCTCGAGGGCATCTACGATCCCGAACCCGGCAAGGCGGGTAAGACCTACACGCGCAGCGGTGGATTCCTGTACTCCGCGGCGGAATTCGATGCCGACTTCTTCGGGATCAGCCCGAACGAGGCCACGATGATGGACCCCCAGCAGCGATTGCTGCTGGAGGTCTCCTGGGAGGCCTTCGAACGCGCCGGTCTGGATCCGGCGGCGCTGCGGGGCAGCTCGACCGGCGTGTTCACCGGTCTGATGTATCACGACTACGCCCAGGCCACCGGTACCGGCAGCGGCGCCGCGGGCAGTCTGGTCTCGGGCCGGGTGTCGTATGTATTCGGCCTGGAGGGGCCGTCGGTCACCGTGGATACGGCGTGTTCGTCATCGCTGGTGGCCATGCACCTGGCCGGGCAGTCGCTGCGCTCGGGCGAGTGCGATCTGGCCCTGGCGGGTGGCGCCGCGGTCATGGGGACGCCGGATATGTTCCTCGAGTTCGGCCGCCAGCGCGGATTGTCGCCGGACGGGCGCTGTAAGTCGTTCTCCGACAAGGCCGATGGGGTGGGCTGGGCCGAAGGCGTCGGCGTCCTGGTGCTGGAGCGATTGTCCGATGCCCGCCGCAATGGGCACGACATCCTCGCGGTCATCGCCGGTTCGGCGGTGAACCAGGATGGCGCGTCGAATGGGCTGGCCGCACCGAACGGTCCGTCGCAGCGGCGGGTGATCCGCCAGGCCCTGGCCAATGCCGGTCTCACGCCCCTCGACGTCGACGCGGTGGAGGCGCACGGCACCGGAACGACACTGGGCGATCCGATCGAGGCCCAAGCGCTGCTCGCCACCTACGGGCAGGAGCGCGCGACGGACCGTCCGCTGTGGCTGGGGTCGCTGAAGTCGAATATCGGGCACGCGCAGGCCGCGGCGGGTGTGGGTGGTGTGATCAAGATGGTGATGGCGATGCGGCACGGGCTGCTGCCCCGATCGCTGCACGCGGAGCACCCCAGCACCAAGGTCGATTGGACCGAGGGCCATGTGCGGTTGCTGACCGAGGCGGTGCCGTGGCCGGAGGTCGGCCGGGCGCGGCGTGCGGGCGTGTCGTCGTTCGGCATCAGCGGTACCAATGCGCACGTCATCATCGAGCAGGCCCCGCTGCCCGAACCTGCGGTGGCACAGCCCCCGGCGCGAGCGATTCCGGCAGGAGCACCGCTGCCGTGGGTGCTCTCGGCGCGAAGTGGCGCGGCACTGGCCGGCCAGGCGGCCCGGCTGTCCGCGCAGCTGGATGTTGCGACAGCGCCGGAGGCAGACCACGGATCGCCTGTGGCAGCGCATGATCCGATCGATATCGGCTTCTCGCTGGCATCGACGCGCAGCGTGTTCACCCATCGGGCCGTCGTGCTGGCCGACGGCCGGGCGGACCTGATCGCGGGCGTGCACGCGGTGGCCTCGGGCACGGACGCACCCGGCGTGGTGTCGGGTCGCGCGGTGGCGGGCTCGACCGCGGTGGTGTTCTCGGGGCAGGGCGCGCAGTGGGCCGGGATGGCGACCGAGTTGCGCAAGGCGTATCCAGTGTTCGCCGACCATTTCGACGCGATCGTGGACGAGCTGAATCCCTTGCTGGCACAGCAGGTTCCGCTGGATGCGGCGTTGACGTCCGACGAGCTCGTCGACCGGACGGTGTTCGCGCAGGCGGGGTTGTTCGCGTTCGAGGTGGCTTTGTTCCGGCTGCTCGAATCCTGGGGTCTGCGTGCCGATATGGTGGCCGGTCACTCCATCGGCGAGGTCGCCGCGGCACATGTGGCCGGAGTGTTGTCGCTGCCCGACGCGTGTGTGCTGGTGGCCGCGCGCGGCCGGTTGATGCAAGCCCTGCCCGCCGGTGGGGCGATGGTCGCGATCGGCGCCGCCGAAAGCGATGTGCTGCCGTTGCTGCCGGGCGAGGTGTCGGTGGCGGCGGTGAACGGTCCGTCGTCGGTTGTGATCGCCGGTGCCGAGGACGCGGTCGTGGCCGTTGCCGAGGTGTGCGCTGAGAAAGGTTGGCGGACCGCACGTTTGCGGGTTTCGCATGCGTTCCATTCGGCGTTGATGGAACCGATGCTGGCCGAATTCACCACGGCGATCGAGGATGTGACGTTCGAGCGGCCGACTATCGCCTTGGTGTCGACGGTGACCGGTGCGCGGATCGGCGACGGGATGTGTGATCCGTCGTACTGGGCCGGTCAGGTTCGGCAGACGGTGCGGTTCGCGGATGCCGTTGCCGCGATGGCGGATTCGGGTGCGTCCAGGTTCGCCGAGATCGGCCCCGACGCGGTATTGACCCCGATGATCGTCCAGACCCTCGACGGCGGGCACCCGGCCGCCACGGTGGTGCCGATGGCGCGCCGCGGCAAAGCCGACGCCGTGTCGGTGTCGAACGGTGCGGCCGGTTTGTTCGTCTCCGGCGCCGACCTCGACTGGGCCGCGTGGTACGACGGCACCGGAGCCCGGCGGATCCCCCTGCCCACCTACGCCTTCCAGCGTCACCGGTATTGGGTGCCCGAGGGATCCACCGGCAAGGGTGATGCCCGATCGATGGGCCTGGCCACCACCGGACATCCGCTGGTTCCCACGGAGATCACACAACCGGACACCGGCGGTGTGATCCTGACCGGCCGCCTGTCGGTCCAGACGCAGCCCTGGCTGGCCGATCACGGCGTGCTCGGCACGGTGCTGTTCCCGGGAGCAGGTCTGGTCGAACTCGCCCTGCGGGCGGGCAGCCGGCTGGGCCTCTCGACACTGGCGGACTTCGTCCTGCACGCGCCGCTGGTGCTGCCGGAGACGGGTGGGGTCGCGGTGCGCGGTGTCGTCGGCGCCGCGGACGAGACGGGTCAGCGCACGGTGCGGATCTATTCCTGCGCCGACAGCGAGAGCGACCCGGCAGCGTCATGGACGCCGCATGCCGAGGGCGCGCTCACCGCCGGTGACGCGGCCGAGGTCGCCGATCTCACCGCGTGGCCGCCGATCGGAGCACAGCCGCTGCCGGTCGGCGGTGTCTATGACGGACTCCGCGCCGACGGGTACGAGTACGGACCCACCTTCCAGGGTCTGCGGGCGGCATGGCAGCGCGGCGACGAAGTGTTCGCCGAGGTCGCGCTGCCCGACCCACGGGACGCCGCGGAATACGGACTCCATCCCGCACTGCTCGACTCTGCGCTGCATGCCCTGCTCATCGGCGGCTCGGGACGCACCGGCGAGGCCGGACCGGCGTTGCCGTTCGAATGGTCCGGGGTCACCGTGCACGCGACGGGAGCCGACGCCTTGCGCGTGCGCGCGACCCGCATCGGCGACCGCACTGTGCGAGTGGATCTCGCGGATCCGACCGGCGCTCCGGTGGCGACGGTGCGCCGACTGGCCGCCCGGCCGATCGATACCGCACAGCTCGCGGCAGGTACAGCCAAGGTCGACAATGCGCTGTACCAGGTCGAATGGACGCCGCTGTCGGTGTCCGACAGCGAGGTACGCACCGTGTCGTGGGCGGATCTCGGTGCCGAGGTCCCGGCCGCGGTGGTCCTGGATGTCCCGGCGGGGAATGATCCCGACGCCGTTCGCGCCGCGACTCACGCTGTGCTGCACGTGCTTCAGAACTGGATCACCGACGGCCGATCCGCCCAGGCGGCGTTGGTGATTCGAACCAGCGGCGCGGTGTCCGTTGCCGGGGAGGATATTACGAATCTCGCCGGCGCCGCCGTGGCCGGCCTGGTTCGCTCGGCCCAGGCGGAGAGTGCGGGTCGAATCGTCTTGGTCGACACCGATTCCGACGTCGCCAGGCCGTTGGGCGGGATTCTGGCCTCCGGGGAACCGCAGGTGGCCGTGCGCGGCGGGCAAGTGCACGGCGCGCGACTCGCCCGAGCGACGACCACATCGGCCCCGAGCATCGCTTTCGGCCCGGACGAGACCGTGCTCATCACCGGCGCCAGTGGCTTCCTGGGCGGATTGTTCGCCCGGCACCTGGTGACCACCCGCGGTGCCCGGCACCTGCTGCTGCTGAGCCGGCGTGGCGAATCGGCGCCCGGCGCCGCCGAACTGGCGGCCGAACTACGCGGCGGCGGCGCCGACCTCGACTTCGTCGCCTGCGACGTCACCGATCGTGCCGCGCTCGCCGAGGTACTGTCCGCCATCCCCGCGAGCCGTCCGCTCACCGGCGTGTTCCACACCGCCGGTGTGCTCGACGATGGCGCCATCGCCTCGCTGACCCCGGATCGGATGGATGCGGTGCTGCGACCCAAGGTCGATGCGGCCCTGCACCTGCACGAGCTGACCGCCGAGCTACCGCTGAAGGCGTTCGTGCTGTTCAGCTCGGCGGCCGGAGCGCTCGGCAATCCGGGGCAGGGCAACTATGCCGCGGCCAATGCCTGCCTGGACGCGGTGGCGACGCACCGCCGGGCATCCGGGCGCGCCGGGCAGTCCCTCGCGTGGGGGCTGTGGAGCGGCGACGGCGGCATGGGCGACGAGCTCGGTGACGTCGACCGGCGGCGCATGGCCCGTTCGGGAATGCTGCCGCTGTCGGCGGAGCAGGGTCTGGCGCTGTTCGACGCCGCCGCCGAAATCGCCGCGGCGGCACCGGTTCTCGCCAGACTCAACCGGGAGGGACTCCGCGCAGCGGGGTTCGCGACGGCCCTGCTGTCCGGGCTCGTCCCCGCTCGCCCGGTATCGGCCGCCCCGGCCGCACTGCGCGCCCGGCTGGTCGACACACCCGAGGGCGAACGCCTCGGTGTGCTCATCGACCTGGTTCGAGACCAGGTGGCCGCGGTCCTGGGGCATTCGAACGCGAAGGCCATCGCGGCCGACCGGGCGTTCAACGAGCTGGGCTTCGATTCGATCACCGCTATCGAATTCCGCAACGCCCTCGAGGCCGCTACCGGCCTGTCCTTGCCCGCGACGCTGGTCTTCGACTACCCGTCACCGGAGGCGCTGGCCGGATACCTGGCCGAAGAATTCACCGACGACCACCAACCCGACGCGTCGGCGGATGCGTCCGAGGACGAGATTCGCAGTGCGCTCCAAACGATTTCGCTGAGCCAGCTCCGCGACTCCGGATTGCTGGAGGCGCTCATGCGACTCGCTCACGGGCAGGAACGCCCCGGCGAGACAGCTGAGCACGGCGCGGACGCGTCCGCAGAGCGCAGCGCGGACGAGTCCATCGACGAACTCGATCTCGACGACTTGATCAATCTGGCCTACCACTCCGAGGACTGACAGCGATATGACGAATACAGAGAGCACCGCCAAACTCGCCGACGCGCTGCGGGCCTCGCTGAAGGAGACCGATCGGCTGCGGGCGCGCAATCGTCAACTCGACGCCGCCCTGCGTGAGCCGATCGCGATCGTGGGCATGGCCTGCCGCTACCCCGGCGGCGTCGAGTCACCGGAAGACCTGTGGCGACTGGTCTCCGACGGGGTCGACGCCACCACCGACCTCCCCGCCAACCGCGGCTGGGATATCGAACGCATCTACGACCCCACCGGCGAACTACCCGGCCGCTCCCACACCCGGTCCGGCGGATTCCTGCACACCGCAGGCGATTTCGATCCCACGTTCTTCGGCATCAGCCCGAACGAAGCGGCCACCATGGATCCGCAGCAGTTCCTGCTCCTCGAAACCTCCTGGGAGGCCTTCGAACGCGCCGGAATCGACCCGGCGACCTTGCGCGGCAGCGCGACCGGCGTCTGGGTCGGCATGATGTACCACGACTACCCGGCCAACGCGAACGCGGGATCGCTGGCCTCGGGCCGGGTCTCCTACACCTTCGGACTCCAGGGACCGTCGGTCACCGTCGACACCGCGTGCTCGTCCTCGCTGGTGGCCATGCATTCGGCCGCCGCCGCACTGCGCGCGGGCGAGTGCGAGCTGGCCCTGGCGGGCGGTGTGACCGTGATGGCGGGCCCGGATACGCTGGTGGAGTTCAGCCGCCAACGCGGGCTGGCGATCGACGGCCGCTGTAAATCGTTCTCCGACAGCGCCGACGGCGTCGGCTGGGCGGAGGGCGCCGGTGTGCTGGTGCTGGAACGACTCTCGGACGCGCAACGCAACGGCCACCGCGTTCTCGCCGTGATGGCCGGTTCGGCGGTGAACTCCGACGGCGCCTCCAACGGTCTGACCGCGCCCAACGGTCCCGCGCAGCGGCGCGTCATCGAGCAGGCGCTGGCCAGTGCCGGAATCGCCGCGGATGGAGTCGACGCGGTCGAAGGACACGGCACCGGAACGACTTTGGGCGACCCGATCGAAGCACAGGCCCTGCTGGGCACCTACGGCCGCGATCGCGCGCCGGAACAGCCGCTGTGGCTCGGGTCGCTGAAGTCGAACATCGGACACGCGCAGGCCGCCGCGGGCGTGGGCGGCGTGATCAAGATGGTGATGGCGATGCGGCACGGAACGCTGCCGCGCACGCTGCACGTGGACCGGCCGTCGACCAAGGTCGATTGGTCCGCGGGCGAGGTGCGGCTGCTGACCGAACCGGTGCCGTGGCCGCGGCTCGATCGCCCACGCCGCGCGGGTGTGTCGTCCTTCGGCATCAGCGGCACCAACGCACATGTCATTCTCGAACAGGCGACCGCCGTCGCCGCCGCGACGCCCCCGGCCGAGCCCGCTGCGGTGATCCCGGCCGAGCCCGCCGGCGCGGTCATGCCCTGGGTGCTGTCCGCCGCCAGCGCCCGTGCGCTCGGTGAACAGGCCGTTCGCTTGCGGTCGTATGTCCGCGGCAACGACGTCGCGGCACACGATGTCGGATACTCCTTGGCCGCCACCCGCGCCACGCTCGGCCATCGAGCGGTGGCCCTCGGTGCCGATCGCGACGAACTGCTGTCGGGTATCGAGGCATTGGGGCGCGGAGAGTCCGCACCCCGTGTGGTGTCGGGTCGGGTGGCCTCGGGTTCGACAGGGTTCGTCTTCTCGGGTCAGGGTGCGCAGTGGGCCGGTATGGCCGAACAGCTGCGTACGCACCCGGCTTTCGCGGCGACGTTCGACAAGATTGTCGCGGAGCTGAGTCCGCTTCTCGACCAGCCGATTTCGCTGGACGAGGCGCTCACCTCGACGGACCTGATCAACCAGACGGTCTTCGCGCAGGCCGGACTGTTCGCCTTCGAAGTCGCGCTGTATCGCCTGCTCGAGGCGTGGGGGCTGCGCCCCAACCTGGTGGCGGGCCACTCGATCGGCGAAGTCGCCGCGGCGCATATCGCCGGAGTGCTGTCGCTCTCGGACGCCTGCACCTTGGTGGCCGCGCGCGGCCGGTTGATGCAAGCGCTCCCCGCGGGTGGGGCGATGGTCGCGGTGGGCGCGCCGGAATCCGCCGTGGCCCCGCTGTTGACCGGCGGCGTATCGATCGCCGCGGTGAACAGCCCCACCTCGGTGGTGGTCTCCGGCGTCGAGGCAGAAGTCGAGGCACTGGCCGGGTCATTCGCCGAGAAGGGTTGGCGGACCACTCGTTTGCGCGTATCGCACGCTTTCCATTCCGGATTGATGGATCCGATGTCGGCGGAGTTCGCCGCGGTGGTCGAGGGCTTGAGCTTCGCCCGGCCGACCATTCCGCTGGTATCGACCGTGACCGGCGCTCGGGTGACCGATGAGATGTCGGACCCGGCGTACTGGGTGCGTCAGGTGCGCGCCACGGTGCGGTTCGCCGACGCGGTGACCACGATGGCGGACGCGGGTGTGGTGCGCTTCGCCGAGGTCGGGCCGGACGCGGTCCTCACGCCGATGGTGGCGGGCACCGTGGACGCCGAGGGCATCGTCGCGGTCGCGGTGGGGCGCCGTGACCAGGCCACGACCGCCACGGTGACGGCCGCGGTCGCGAAATTGTTCGTGTCGGGCGCCGAGGTGGATTGGCCCGCGTTCCATCCCGGCGCGCAGCCGATCGACCTGCCCACCTACGCGTTTCAACGCGAGCGGTACTGGCTCGATGCGAAGCGGCATCTGTCGACGACGTGGCTGGCCGCCGAAGCCGATGCCGCAGGATTGGATCCGGTCACCCATCCACTGCTGGGAGTGAGTGTCCCGCAGCCGGATTCGGGTGGGGTGAGCTTCGTCGGCCGCTGGTCGCTGGACTCGGTCGGATGGCTGGCCGATCACAGCGTGCTCGGTACCGCACTGCTGCCGGGAACCGGTTTCGTCGAGTTGGCGACCCATGTGGGCGGATTGCTCGGCCACCCGAGAGTGGACGAGCTGATCCTGCACGCGCCGCTGACACTGCCCGCCCACGACGGAGTTTCGGTGCAGGTGGTGGTCGGCGCGGCGAATGATTCCGGCCGACGGCGCATCACGATTCACTCACGCCAACCGGACGCCGTCGCGTGGACGTTGCATGCGCAGGGTGACCTCACCGCGGAGGACACCCGGCCCGATTTCGATCTCGCCGCCTGGCCTCCGGCCGACGCCGAGGCGATCGACGTCGCCGGTGCGTACACCGAGATGCTGGATGCCGGATACGGATACGGGCCCGGTTTCCAGGGCCTGCGGGCGATGTGGCGACGCGGCGAGCACGGGGCCGACGGTCACGAGCTGTTCGCCGAGGTGGTCCTGCCGAATGCGGAGGCCGCCGCAGGATATGGCCTCCACCCCGCACTGTTCGACGCCGCCATGCATCCCCTCATCGTGGATCGCATTCGCACCGGCGGCCTCGACGCGCCCGCGCTGCCGTTCAGCTGGCGTGGCGTCGCACTACACACGGCCGGATGCAACGCCGTTCGGGCGCGAATCCGCGTGCACGACAACCGTTTCACGCTGTGGCTGGCCGACAGCACCGGCAGCCCGGTGTTATCGGTCGATTCGCTGGACACCCGCCAGGTGTCCGCGGACCGACTGCGCGCCGATCGGGTGGCCGATGCCTTGTTCAGGGTGGATTGGATCGCGGCGTCGGTCGGCACCGGTTCGGTGGCCGCGGCGCGCACAGCGGTGATCGGCGCGCCGGGGTCGGCGGATGTACCCGGCTATCCCGACCTCGCGACGCTGGTCGCAGCACTCGATGCGGACGGCGACGCTGTCGTCCCCGAGCTCGTCTTGCTCCATTGCGCCGATACCGGCGACGCGTCGTCGCACGACGCCCGCGAGGCGTCGCACGGCGTGCTGGCTACCGTTCAACAGTGGTTGGGAGACCATCGATTCGCCGAATCCCGCCTGGTGATCCTGACCCGCGACGCGGTCCGTACCAGCGAGTGGGAGCAGGTGCGCCCGGCGCAGGCGCCGGTCTGGGGTCTGGTGCGCGCGGCCCAGGCCGAATATCCGAACCGGTTGCGGCTCTTGGACCTCGAGTGTTCGGCCGACCACGATCCGGCCGCGGTCGCCACCGCCGCCGCGGCCCTGGCGGCGGAGCCGGAGGGCGCGCTGCGCGGCGCGAATCTCCTGGTGCCGCGTCTGGTTCCGCATCAGATCACCGAGGCGAACCGTGAGCCGGTCGAGCCGCTGGACACCGGCACCGTGCTGATCACCGGCGGCACCGGTGGGCTGGGCGCGCTGTTCGCCCGGCACCTGGTCACCGAATACCGTGCGCGGCGGCTGGTGCTGACGTCCCGGCGGGGGCCGGACGCTCCCGGCGCCGACGCGTTGTGCGCTCAGTTGACCGAACTCGGCGCGCAGGTGACCGTCAGGGCCTGCGACGTCTCCGATCGAGACGCGCTGAAAGCCCTGCTCGACGAGATCGGGTCCGAGCATCCGCTGACGGGTGTCGTGCACGCGGCGGGCATCGCCGACAACGGTTTGATCGAATCGATGACGAGCGGTCGCATCGATGCCGTGTTCGCGCCCAAGGCCGACGCCGCGTGGCACCTGCACGAACTCACGAGCGACCTGCCGCTGTCGCTGTTCGTCCTGGTGTCCTCCGCCGGTGGGCTGGTGCTGGCCGCCGGGCAGGCCAACTACGCGGCGGCCAATGTGTACCTCGATGCCCTCGCCACCTACCGCCGGGCGGCCGGGTGGACGGCCACGTCGATCGATTACGGCCTGTGGGAACGATCGAGTGGTCTGGGCACGGAACTGTCGGACGAGGATTTCGAACGGATGCGGCGACAGGGCTTCCCGGCGCTGTCCGAGTCCGACGGACTGGCGCTGTTCGATGCCGCGGTGGCCTCCGGCGTCGCCCAGCTGGCCGCGTTGCCGGTCGACCGAGCCGTGCTCCGCACGCGAGCCGAGCACGCGCCCGCCCTGGTCCGCGGGCTGGTACCGCTGTCGGCACCGCGCGAGACGCCGTCACCGCTGCTGGAGCTGGTCGGCCTGCCGTCCGCTGAGCGGCTTCCGCTGCTCGTGGAGTTCGTGCGCAAGCAGGCCGCCGCGACGCTCGGCTATGCGGACGCCGACCTCATCGAGGGCGACAATGTGTTCGGCGAGATGGGATTCGACTCGATCACCGCGGTCGAATTCCGCAACGCCCTGCGCGACGCGACGGGCGTGCAGTTGCCCGGCACCCTCGTCTTCGACTATCCGACGCCCCAGATTCTCGCGAAACAACTGGACGAGAAATTGGCGGAAGGCGCGGATGCCCTCGCGACCGCTGTCAGCGCGGCCGCCGAACGAGATCGTCAGGAGGGTGTCGCCGACGACTCGCTGTACGGAATGTTCCGCACCGCGGTGGGGAGGGAGCAGTATTCGGTCGCCTTCCTGCTCCTGCACCTGGCGGCACAGATGCGAGATCAGTTCACCGCCAACGACGTACCGGACATCGAGCCGGAGCTCATCCGATTGACCGAAGGCGCCGCCACGCCGCGCATCATCTGCATCGCCCCGCCGATGGCGGCGGGCGGTGTGCGCCAATACGCCCGCGTGGCAAGCAAACTGCGGACCGCCCGCGACGTGGTCGGACTCGCACCGATGGGGTCCCACGCGGGCCAGCCGCTGCCCACCGACTATGCCGCGGCCACCAAGGCGTTGCTCCGGCCCATCCTCGACGCCGCCGGGGGCGAGCCGTTCATCCTGTTCGGGTACTCCTCCGGCGGGGTCCTGGCCTACAGCGTCGCCGAACAACTGGAAGCCCTCGGCGGACCCGCGCCGACGGGAGTGGTGCTGGTGGATAGCTACCGGGTCGCCGAGGGCGACGGAAGTGAGTGGATTCTCAAGCCGGTCGCCGAGAACATGGTGACCAACGAGGCCGCCTTCGATCGATTCGACCCCGCCCGATTGACCGCCATGGGCCAGTACATCCAGGTGCTCCGCGGTATCTTGCCCGGGAAGATCGCCGCGCCCACGCTGTTCCTGCAGTGCGCACAGCGGATTCCCGGAGTACCCGAGGACTTCGCGGCGTGGCAGGCCCAGCCGTGGGACCAGAGCCATCGCGTGGTCCAGGTGGATGCCAACCACTTCGCCATGCTGCACGAGGGATCGGATCAGGTCGCCGCGGCGGTCGACGATTGGCTGGAAGAGCTGGTGTGACGATGCGGCCGGGAGGGCGATTCGCCCTCCCGGCCGCAGATCTCGCGCTGGGCGCGAGCTATCCGATCATGCGCCGGTGTACCTGAGCCGAACCGCCGCGTACCACGGTATCCGCTTGGCGCCGGCCGGCATCCGGGGGCCGACGGGCGCGAGGGCGAGCGACCACAGCAGCGGAGGCAACCGGCGGAATCGGGCTGCCATACGGAACAATCCGATGACCTCGTCCGCGGTCCAGCCCGCGTCGGCGAAGAAGCGCAGCGGTTCGAGTGGCCCGAATTTCCAGGGTGAGTTCTCGAGCAGCTTCCTGTTCACCCGGTTGAACCGATCGACCACGGGCTTGTTGTTCACATCCATGATCCACCAGGCGATTTCGGGCCGCGCCAGTGCCGAGGCCAATCCCGAGACCTCGTCGTCGGACAGGTAGTACACCAGTCCTTCGGTCAGTACGAGCGCCTTCTTCGCACCATCGAGCACCTGGTCCAGAAACTCGTCGCGCGCTGTCGGGTCCGCGAGATCCACTGCGGCGCGGCTGAGTACGCAGCGGGGCGTCTCGCCTTCCAGCAGACGGTTCTTCTCCGCGATCAGATCCGGAAAGTCGGCTTCGATCCAGCGGAGATCGGCGGGCAGATCGAGACGATACGGCCGCGCATCCAAACCCGCCGCCAGGTTGATGACGAGATCGCAGCCCTCGGCGAGGGTTTCGGCGATCAGATCATCGATGACTCTGGTTCTCGTGACCAAGGGCCAGCCGGCCATCGCGTTCGATCCTTCATTCGCGACGATGGCCTTACCGGTTTCGCCGGCGAGCAGCTCCGCGAGCGGGTCGTGAAAGAGCGCATCGGAACGGGCGGATTCGATCGCGCGATACGCGGCCACCCAATGGGCGGTGTCCGAAACATTCGAAACGGGTCCAGCGGTTTCAGGCATAGTTGCAGTCTCTCTGATCACGAATCAGTTGGGCCACGCCGTGCGAGTTGGCATCGATGTAGAAGTGGCCGCCGGGAAACGACGTCTGTGTGAACGGTCCGGTGGTGTGCGCCTGCCACTCTTTCAGGTCGGCGATGCTGGTGGCGGGATCACTGTCGCCGACCAGCGCCACGACCGGAGACTCGACCGTGGACTCCGGTGCGCACGTGTAGGTTTCGATCGCGCGGTAGTCACTTCGGGTGACCGAGAGAATGAGCGACCGGAAATCGGGGTCCTCCAGCAGCACTGCGGGCGTGCCGCCGAAATCCAGCAGGTGCCGGATCAATTCCTGATCGCTGAACCGGTGCACACCGTCAGAGCCCTTCCGCGCCGGTGCGATTCGGCCCGATACGAACAAGGTGGCGGGCGGCGTCATCTGCTCCTGTTCGAGACGACGGCAGGTCTCGAACGCCACCGCCGCACCCATGCTGTGGCCGAACAGCGAGTAGCCCGTGGTCCGCGGAATCAGTTCGCGAATTTCCGGCAGCGCGCCCTCGACCAGGTCGGCGACGCTTTCGAGTAACGGTTCGTGCCTGCGATCCTGGCGCCCGGGGTATTGCACGCCGAGCACACGGAATTGCGGTCCCAGTGTTCTGGCCAGCGGCCCGTAGGAGATGGCCGATCCCCCGGCGTGGGGAAAGCAGATCAGAGTATGGGCGCCATCCTCCGATCCGGCGGACAACCTACGCAACCAGCTGGTGTTTCCCATGGGACCTCTCGGCGAATCGGTGAATGTCAATGCGGGTGAATGTCATTGCAGCAGAACGGGGACCGACTGATGACCGTTGGAGACGAAGCTGCCCAGCGGCCGGAGTTCGGCGGGGTCCACCGCCAATCGCATAGTCGGAAACCGCTCGAACAAGGCCGGCAGTGCGATCGCCGCCTCGAGCCGGGCCAAGGGCGCACCGAGGCAATGGTGCGCACCGTATCCGAAGGCGATGTGCTCCTTGTTCTCCCGATGAATGTCGAAATCCCCGGCGGTGTCACCGTGCACCCCCGGGTCCCGGCTCGCGGCCCCGTAGGAGGCGAGGATCGCCTCGCCCGCGGCGATCCGAACTCCCGCGATCTCGATATCCTCGACCGCGTAGCGCAGCGGCAGGTGGGTGATCGGCGGCTGGAATCGCAGCGCTTCCTCGATCACCTCCGACCACGGCACCCGGCCGGCGAGTACGTCGGCCCGCTGCTCCGGGTTGGACAGCAGCGCGACGATCGCCTGGTCGAGCAGGTTGACCGTGGTCTCGTGACCGGCATTGATCACCAGGATCAAGGTGTCGATCACTTCTTTCTGCGTCAGCCGGTCGGAGTCCTCGTCGACGGCCGAGATCAGCGCACTCGTGATGTCGTCGCCGGGGTGGCCGCGCCGATAGAAGATCAACTGCCCCATGAGCGAGACCATTTTGAGGACATTGGCCTGCGCCTGCGCCGGCGTGAAGGACGTGTCGAAGAACCCGTCGACGCACGCGTGGATCTTGGCATCCAAATGCTTTGGTACGCCGAGCAATTCACCGATGACCTGAATCGGCACCGGATAGGCGTAGGTGGGCCGCAAGTCGACGACTTCGCCCGCGGGAAGGGCATCGAGTCGTTTCAGCAGACCATCGACGATGGCCTCGATCCCCGGGCGCATCAGGGCGGTGCGACGAGCGGTGAAGGCCGGGGCCACCAGTTTGCGGAGGCGGCGGTGCTGGTCGCCGTAGGCGGTGAACATGTTCTCCGCTATCACCCACGGGTGCAACGGCCACCGGTGATCGATCTCCCCGTTCTTGTAGGCCGTCCAGTGCCGGCGCGGATCCTTGGACACTCGGGGATCGGCGAGAAGTTCTTTCAGCACAACGGCATCGGTGACCGCCCAAGCCGATACCCCACCGGGCAACCCCACCAACGAGACCGACCCGCGCCGGCGTATCCGCTCGTTCTCAGCCTGAACATCGGCGCCCGTCGGATCCAGCACAATCGCTTCAGTATTCAAGAACCAACTCCCCAGCCTCGGGGCGAACCCCGTACTGCCTCAATCTTGTTCCACCGGAGGGTGATGCGGTGCTGCCCCGCCTCACCGACACCACTTCGATGGGGATCGTTATCGCATTGCAGCGAAACTTACCACCCGGTAGTCAACGAGACTTCAGCTGAACGGGCATGTGTGAGTAACCGCGCAGAGTGGACAGGCGGCGGCGGGTCGGCTCGCCGTCGAGGCGGAGGTCGGGGAAGCGCTCGAAGAGGGCGGGCAGCGCCTGCAGGACCTCCAGTCGGGTCAGGCTCGCGCCGATGCAACCGTGCATGCCGGTGCCGAAGGAGAGGTGTTCCCGGGCGTTGGGGCGGGTGACGTCGAAGCGGTGCGGGTCGGGGAATTTGACGGGATCGCGATTGGCGCCGGCCAGGGAGACGACGAGTGACTTCCCCGGCTCGAGCGGAACCCCGCCGTCGAATCGCACCGGTTCCAGGACGCGACGGGCCGTCATCTGGACCGAGGTGTCGAAGCGCAGCAGTTCCTCGATCGCGAGCGGCCAGCGCTCGGGCTCGGCGCGCAGGAGATCGAGTTGATCGGGGTGGGACAACAGGATCGGTACGGAATTGCCGAGCAGGTTCATGGTGGTCTCGAAACCCGCGCCCATCAGGACGTTCGCACTGGCCATCAATTCGGTGGTGGTCAGGTCGCTCGTGGAGACCAGGAGGCTGAAGATGTCGTCGCCTGGTTCGCGGCGCAGCTTCTCGATGTGGGCGGCAAGGTAGTCCCGCATCGCCTCGGTCGCGACCATGGCGCGGTGGTGAGCCTGCCAGGAGATTCCGACGTCCAGGAGCGGAGCGACGTAGCTCCCCCAGCGCAGGAACAGCTGGCGATCGGCGGCGGGAAAACCCATTATCTCCGCGATGACAGCGATCGGCACCTGCGCGGCGAAATCCTCGATCAGGTCCGCGGATTCGTTCGCGGCCATCGCGTCGAGCAGCTCCGCGATGACCTCGCGGACCCGATCGCCCAGGCGGGCGACGGCGCGCGGGGTGAAGGCGGAGGCGACAGGTTTGCGCAGCCGTCCGTGCTCCGGCGGGTCCAGGGCGAACATGGACGGCGCTTCGATCGGGTTGGGCGGCACCACAACTCGTTCGGCGTAGCGGCGCAGCAGGAAGGGCACCGCCGAATCGATCGGCGGGCGCACACCGAATCGCCTGTCGCGCAGAATTTCCCGGCACAGCTCGTAGTCGAAGGCGGCATAACCGGCGCGGGTAACCAGTACCCCGCCGTCACCGCGCAGCTGATCGATCAGCGAGTACGGGTCATCGTAGCCTTCGTCCCCGCTCATCAGTCGCGCGAACGGGTCCCCCATGGCGCGCAGCGCGAGAAACCCCAGCCGCGGCAACCCGTGCTCCGCCGCCCACCTTATCGAGTACCCCGTGTTCATCAAAACCTCTGTGCCGTAACGAAAACCGCGAGCGCTCTCAATATAGGCCGCCGAGCCCCGCCCGCATCCGCTGATCTCGTGGAAACCATCGCCCGGCGAGCGGGTTTCGCGATGTACTCCGAGTCATCCGGCCGCGGCGGCGAGCGCCGCGCCGACGATGCCGGCGTCATTGCTCAGCGCGGCGGGCACGATTTCGGCCCGCACCTTGTCGATGTGCGGCAGGAACTTGGCGGCATGCTTGCTGACCCCGCCGCCGATGATGAACAACGACGGTGAGAACGCCATTTCCAGGTATTGCAGATAACGCTCGACCCGATGCGCCCACTGCTTCCAACTGAGGTCGCGTTCTTCACGCACATTCGCGGCCGCGTGCTGCTCCGCCTCGTGCCCGTCGAGCTCCAGATGCCCGAATTCGGTATTGGGGACCAGCACCCCGTTGTAGAACTGCGCACTTCCGATACCGGTCCCGAAGGTCAGCATCAACACCGTCCCGCGCCGGTCCCGACCGGCCCCGAACCGCATCTCGGCGATCCCCGCCGCATCCGCGTCATTGACCACGGTCACCGGAACGCCCAGCACCCGAGACAGCCGCTCCCGGGCGTCCAACCCGATCCACCCGTCGTCCACGTTCGCCGCGGTACGGGTGACACCGTCCACGACCACGCCCGGAAAGGTGACACCCACCGCCCCATCCCGGGCGAACTGCCCGGCCAGCTCGCGAACCACCTCGACCACCGCCTCCGGCGTCGACGGTTGCGGCGTCAGCACCCTGACCCGCTCCTGAGCCAACCGCCCAGCCGCCACCTCCACCGGAGCCCCCTTGATCCCCGTGCCCCCGATATCGATGCCCAGGTAGGTGTCCATCCCTCCATGATCATCCGCGCGCCCCGATAACGCCACGCCGATCCCCGCCGCCCTGGACAGCAATAGGATTCGCGGCCCACTGTCTCAGATCGTGATGTGCGATTTCATCCTCGAGCGAGGGTGTGCGCCTACCGTGGAGGATTCGGGGGCGGCTTCTCCGAGGCACGGAGTTGGGATATGAACACATCACAGGGCGGCTGGCTGGACAACTGGCCGTGGCCGGAGCGCACCTTCATGGAGCGATTGAGTCCGGCGTCGCGGCGGGATCTGCTCTCACTCGGGAAGCAAACGCCCTTTCAACCGGGCGAGGTGTTGTCGCCGTATGGCGATCCTGCCAGCAGCGTGTACCTGCTGCGGTCGCGGGATTCCAAGGTGTCGGCGTGCGCGAAGATCACGGGAGCCGACGGGAAACTGCTGGCGATCCGGGTGAGCGGGGATGTGATCGGTGAGATCGCGGCACTCGAGCCCAGTTCCCGGCGCTCCGCGACGGTCAGCATCTGCACGGCCGCCACCGTGCACCGCATGCCGGGGACGGAGTTCCTGCGCTTCCTCGACCGGCATCCGGATACGTGGCAGACGCTGTGCCGCACCATGGCGGACCGGCTCGCCTGGGCGGATCAGCGACGGCTGGATTTCAACGACTGCCCGGTCAGCATCAGACTCGCACGGCTGCTCGTCGAATTCGCGGAGTCCTACGGCCGCCGGACCACGGTGCGGCCGAACGGAAATGGCTGTGACGATGGTGACGAGGTGGAGGCGCAGGCGTGGGAGATCACCATCCGGCTCAACTACGAGGAGCTGGGCAACCTCGTCGGAGCGAGGGTCGACGCCGTCGGGCTCGCCATGCGCGAGATGCGCGACCTGGGGCTGGTGTGCCTGCGCAATCGCCACATCGTCGTGATCGATAACAACGCTTGGCAGAACTACGGCGTGAAATCTTGAAAATTACTGTCGCAGAGCCATTCAGCCGCACAAGATCCGGATTTTTCCAGGGCGGCCGGTAGCCGGCCGATGGCACCTTGGTCTTGACCAGCAAGACCACTCGGAGGTGCACAATGCCGTCGCCCCACACCCGCCCCCAGACTCGCGCCGACGAGCTGTACCGCACTCTGCGCGCGGCGCACAGCCCGCTGGCGGCGGCGCTCATGGCCGCCGCGGTCACCCGGCGGTGGCCCGCCGAATTCGTGTCCGCCACAGCGGTTCACACGAGGTGATCGCCGTGGAGACGATCGCGGCACTGGTATGGGCGGCGGTGGTCGCGATCAGAGTCCTGCCCGAAATCATCCGCTCGCGACGCACCTGCGTCTCGGTCACGGTGACCACCCGGGGCGAGGGCGTTCGCGAATTGGCGATCACGGCGACAAACGTCGACGACGCCGTCCAACTGGTGGGGCAGGCCTTGGCCGCGCACCCGGAGCAGCGACGCCGGACCTGCCGCACCGGCGCGGGCTTGCGGCCCCGGCGAGGATGCGGGTCCGCCTGCCTCCCAACCGATCCCGGCCCACCGTTCGGTTCCGGCGAATAGCGTGCGACGGCACCGCCCGGTAACGATGAAGGGCCGACCTGGCGGACCAGCATACGAGCCGCGCGGTGCTGGTCGACGGGCCGGACATCCCTATTCGGGTGGTGGGCGCCCTCGGGTGGGCCCGGGCGCCCGGGCCGATGTCGATATCAGCCCCCGCAACACCAAGCCGCCGATCGATCACAATCGCGCCATGTGGCATGTCGCACCTAGCGCGTCGGCGAACAGATGTACATGATGTACATGATGTACAAATGGCCGTGACGGAAGAGATCGAGGGACCGATGACGACCACGGAACGAATCACATCTGTCGCGCGCTTCAACTCGATGAACAGCGCCAGAGAGCACTTCGCGCAGATGTTGACCGCCGCGGAGCAGGGCAATGTCGCCGTGGTATCCCGTAAGGGTAAGGAGTCGGCGCTGGTGGAGGTCGGGCGTCTGCGGTGGTTGCTGTCCCACATCATCCGCGACCACGAACCGCAGGTGGTGCGGGAGAACAACAACTGGGTCGCGTACCTGCCGGGCCTTCCGCTGGCCGTGGAGGAGCCCGACCTGGACACGGCGATCACCGCGTTGATCGAAGCGATGCGTGAGTACACCGCCGACTGGCAAGACCGTCTCCATGCCGCACTCAACCATCGGAAGAACGTCGACTTCGTACAGTTCGTGGAGCTATCAACGGACGAACAATTGAGAGAATGGTTGACGGCGGCCGAACAATGACCCAGTACCCACCGGGCAACAAGAAGGGCCACGAAGCGTTCTGTCACCATGACGAATGGGTACGAGTCCGAAATGCCACCGGCGGTGTGGTCAAGCACCACAGCACTTGGGAATTGCCCCTTCCGGACGGACGCATCCTGCGCACCCGGATCTCACGGCCCATGGACAACACCGACTACGGTTCCAAGCTGTGGTGCCAGATCCTGAAGGATCAACTCGAGGTCACCGAAACCCAGTTCTGGGCATGCGTCAATGATCGGGTTCGCCCGGCACGCACGTCGGGAGCCGTCACAATCCCCGACAAGGAGCCCATCCCTCTCGGCATCGTCGAGAAACTCATACGACTGGTCCGTCTGTCGCCGGAGGAAATCGAGCAGATGACCAAGGAGCAGGCGGTAAACCGACTCAACCAATTCTGGTCCGAACAGTGAGCTTCAACTACCGCGGATCGTGCCATGTCCGGGTTATCCACGTTGCGGACCGTGATCCGCTGACGCTCCGTCAAAAACCAAGCGAGGCCGCAGGTCCTTGACCTGCGGCCTCACGCTTCCAGTGGACCTGACGGACCAGCATACGAACCGGGCGGTGCTGGTGGATGGGCCGGACACTACGATTCGCGCGGTGGGTGCCCGGCCGGGCCCGGTTGGCGGTGCCCGATGATCGCGACCGCTCCCCGTGCCCGATCGCAACGAATCACCTGCGGACGAAGCCGCCGACTCAACGACAACGCTCCGGCGAAGCAGCGGCTCCGGCATCGGCAAGAAGCGCACAACCATAGCGGCAGATCGCGCACACAGGTTCCGGCAGATCGCGCACGTTATATGCGGCAGATCGCGCACACAGGTTCCGGCAGATCGCGCACGTTATATGCGGCAGATCGCGCACATGATGTGCAATACTGCTGCGGTGACCTCGTCCTTCTCGTCGTCGCCGATTGGTCGGATCCTTCCCCGTCATGCTCACTCGGCAGTGCATGAAGCTCTTGCAGATACTCGCGTCGTCCTGGTCAACGGAGCTCGCCAATGCGGAAAGAGCACGCTGGTCTCCCGGATAGGCAGGGAGCTCGGCGCGACCTGGCGCAGCCTCGACAAGCCGGAGACTCGGCAGGCGGCCGGCTACGACCCCACGCAGTTCGTCCTCGACGATTCCCTCTTGATCATCGACGAGGTCCAGCGAGTACCGGAGCTGCTGCTGGCGATCAAGGAGACCGTCGACGCCGATGGACGACCCGGCCGGTTTCTGCTGACCGGTTCGGCTCACGTCATGGCACTTCGAAGCGTTCCCGACGCCCTCCCCGGACGCATGGAGACGATCGAACTCTGGCCGCTGTCCCAAGGCGAAATCGACGGCGCGCCCGACAGATTCATCGATTGTGCCTTCGAGCGCGGACCCCAGCTACGGCACGACGGGACCGAGAATCGCGATGATTACATCGAACGGATCGCACGCGGCGGCTTCCCCGAAGCCGTTGCACGAGAGGGCAAACGGCGTTCCCGATTCTTCTCCTCCTACGTCGCCGATCTGATCAACCGAGACGTCATGCAACTGTCCGAGATCGAACGTGCCGCAGAGATGTTCACCCTGACCAACCTCGTCGCGGCCAGATCCGGTCAACTTCTGGTGCCCGGCGCCCTCGGCAATGAACTCGGCCTGCCCAAAGACACCGTCACCCGCTATCTCCGCCTCCTGGAAGAGGTTTTCCTGATCAAGCGAATCCCCGCTTGGTCACGAAACCTGACCACCCGGGCCGTCGCGACCTCCAAGGTGTTCATGGTCGATTCCGGAATCGCCACATACTTGTGCGGTGCCGACCCACGCGCACTGCGGGCCGTCAACGGCCCGCTCGGGTCACTGCTGGAGGGCTTCGTAGCCGCCGAACTCGCCCGTCAGCTCACCTGGTCCGACCAGGAGGCCCGCATGTTCCACTACCGCACCCGTGACAACGTCGAAGTCGACATCATCCTCGAGAACAATCGACGCGAAGTGATCGCCATCGAGGTGAAAGCAGCCGCCACAGTCAAGGGCGAGGACTTCCGCGGCCTCCGCCACCTCGCAGACCGCCTGGGTGACGACCTCCTCGCCGGATACGTGTTCTACACCGGCACCGAAACCCTCCCCTTCGGACCGAAATTCCGCGCCCTGCCGGTCAGCGCCCTGTGGAACGCCCGACCATGATCGCCTCGAACGGTTCGCGCGCTGCCACGAAAACGGCAGAGCCGCAGGCGATTGACCTGCGGCTCTGCCGTGGAGTGGAGCTAAGGGGACTCGAACCCCTGACCCCCACACTGCCAGTGTGGTGCGCTACCAGCTGCGCCATAGCCCCGGATGGTTGCCGCTGGGATTACCCGGCGACTGGACGAAGGTACACCATGGGGGCTGGGGGTATGCAAATCGGCTGGTGGTGGTGGGTCTTTCGGGGCGGGGGGCGGGTTAGATTGCTGGCATGACAGGGCGCTCGGTGTGGAGGTTGGCGGCGGCGGTTGCCGTGGGTGTGGTGGTGTTGGGTGGCGGGGGTGTTTCTGCCGTTGCCGAGTGTTCGGGGGGTGGCGGAGTTCGATGATCTGCCTGCGGCGCCGGGGAACTTGAATTTCCCCGCGCGGGTCGAGTTGCGAGATGGGACACAGGGATTCAACAGTGTCGCGGAGGTGGTGCTGCGGGACGGGTCGCTGTATACGCGGCCTCGGGAGTCGGGGGGCGGGTGGCGGAAGGTGCCGACGCCGGGGTGTTTGGACGGGCAGGTGGCGGCGGTGTCGGTGGACGGGAACATGCTCGTCGCGGCCGATCGGAACGGGTGGATCTACTCGATGGACAATCTGCTGTCGGGGCCGATGCTGTGGAATTGGTACGGGGACATGTTCACCCGCAAGTACGACCTGGATATGGCTGGGTCCAACCATATTCCGGGGCGGTACACCTGGCAGGACCAGGGGCCGCTGCCGTCCGCGCCGGATCAGCTGACCGAGCGGCTCGACCCGGCGTACGCCGCCATCTCGCTGCCCGCCGAGGACTGGCGGCCCCAGGCCAAGATCCCGGGCGAGATCACCTCACGCATCTCCATTCACGTCATCGGTGACGCGGCCGAGAATCGCGAGCTGCGGGTCGAGGGCAGGCACGGTGGCCGGACGGGCTACTGGCACAAGGATCTTCGCGCCGAAACCTGGGAGTTCACCGCCGACGATCAGCCGCTGCGCGGCGATCCCGTCCAGAACACCGCACCGGACATGTCCGCGCAGACCCTGGTCGCGCCGACCGGCCGCGACTACCCCGTCCAGCTCTACACCACCGACGGCCTGCGACTGCTGCCGCGCGCCGCCGGACTGGACGACAATCCCCGCGGACTCGAAGGCGCCCTCGACGTCCGTGAAGCCGACCCGGCCGGCAACCCGGAACTGGCGGGCTTCGTCGACGGACCCCTGACCGGCAAGCCGGTTTTCGAGGTGACCGTGCGGGCCACCCGATCCCAGCTCACCGTCGCCCCGCTCGGCGCGACCCTGAACCGGGGCTGACCACCGGCTAGTCGGGGACGATCGCCCCGGGATGGTAGGTGACCGCGGGGTTCCACAGGAAGAATCCGTTGTACCCCGCGGCGTTGGTGGCGTCGATCTGCGCCTTCACCTGAGCATCCCCGTAGGCGACGCCCAGACTGAAGTCCTGCAGCCACGGTATGACCTGCGCGCTCGTCCCGGCCGTGCGCGCCCGGAAGTCCTGCAGGGACCGGAACACGATGTCGTAGGGCTGCGAGTTCGGGCTCGCGACATCGTATTCCCCCGCATGCCAGTGCGACGGATACAGCATGGGCGCCAGGAAATCGGCGTATCGCGCCATCGCCGGAATGTCCTGGGCGATCTCGTCGGGCCGGGTGGCGGCGATACCGAACACCGCGGCGCTCAATGACGCACCGGCCTCGTGGATCGGAGCACGGCCCTCGCGCAGGAAGTTGGCGATCGAGTCCGACGGAGATTCGGTCAGGCCCGGGAACCGCATGCTGCCGAGGCCGCCGTCGGGACGGCGGATGTAGTCGTACATGACGCCGTCGAAGCCGAGCCGAGCCGCCTCGACGGCGAGATCACGGTTGTAGGAGCGGATTTCGGGGCTCGCGAAATTGGTGAACGCGATCGCGCCGTAACCGCTGGAGTACGGCTGCCCGCCCGCGTTCTGGATCACCCAGTCGGGGTGGCCGTGGTGCCAGGCCCACACGGCCAGGGTCGGATCACGGAACGCGACGATGCGGCCGATCACCTTCAATCCCATGTCGTGCAGTTGCCGCAGCGCCGCCGGGGCGTCGTAAATCGTGGTGGCGGCACCGGATTCGCGGGCCAGCGGCACCTGCGAGTCGTAGCCGATCATGCCGTCCTCGTCCTTGATGTCGAGCTGCACGGTGTCGATCCGGCCCTGGCGGGCGAGATCCAGCACCGCCTCCCGCATCGGGTCGTAGGCCCACGCGTAGGCGGTGACATGGACGGCGCGGATCCGCGGCAAACTCACCTCGACCTTGACCGGGCTGACGACGGTGTCCCCCGCCGCGCCGGTGGCCACCACCGTGGCATCGACCGGACCGTGCGGCAGCCGGATCTCGAAGGCGCCGTCCGGGCCGGGACGCACCGACGTGTCGCCGATGGCGACCTGCTTCGCGCCGATCGCCTTGCCGCGCACCAGCACCGGGTCCCGATAGGACGTGGCGGCGGGAGTCGGGGCGAGTTCCAGGGTGGGCGGCTGGACGGCGGCCGAGGGGCGGCTGCGGCCGAAGACGAACACCACCGCGGCGAGCACCAGGAACACCACCGCACCGATCGCGAGCAGGGCGGACCGCCGACGGCGGATCGACCGGAGTCGCATGAGCAACCTAGACACCAACTTCCACAGACGGCTGTTGGCATCACTATCTCGCCTGCGTGCGAACAACGTCCGATTTTCGCCGAGATCACCTCAAAACCGTTGTCGCCGCGTAGCGTTGCGGCGATGAAGGCGTCGACCATGCTGCGAATGGTCACGGCGGCGCTGCTGTGCGCGACCGCCACCGCGTGCGGAGGATCCACCGCTCCCGGCCCGGCGGCCGCGCCCGCGCCGCCCCCGGCGGTCCGGCCACCGGATCCGGCCGCGGTCGCCGCCAACGAGCTGGGCCGGATCCCGATCCTCATGTACCACCGCGTCGAAGCCGCGCCCGGCGGCGAATACGACCAGACCCCGGCGAAATTCACCGCCGAACTGGAACGGCTCCACACCGAGGGCTACCGCCCGATCACCATCACCGAATACCTGTCGGGCGTCATCGACCTACCCGCGGGCACCCATCCGGTGGTCCTCACCTTCGACGACTCCACCGGCAGCCAGCTGACCCTCACCCCCGCCGGCGACCCGGCCCCCGACTGCGCCGTCGGCCTGCTCGAGCAATTCCATTCCCGCCACCCGGATTTCGCGGCCACCGCCACCTTCTACGTCAACAACGAACCCTTCGGCGAGGATGCCCGCACCCTGCCCTGGCTGGTCCGCCACGGCTACGACATCGGCGCGCACACCGCCACCCACGCCAATCTGGGCCAGTTGCCGCCCGCCGACGTGCAACGCGAACTCGTCCAGAATGTCCGCGCCATCACCACGGCGGCCCCGGGCACCACCATCCGGTCCATGGCGCTGCCGCTCGGCGTCTACCCGGCCGACCACGGCCTGGCCCGCGCGGGCAGCTGGGACGGCACGCCCTACCGGTTCGGCGGCGTCCTGCTGGTCGGCTCCAACCCGGCCGCCTCGCCCTTCACCGCGGCGCTCGACCCGGCGGGCATCCCGCGCATCCGGTCCGGCCGCGGCCCCGTCGCGTTCGACTCCGGCTACTGGCTCGACTGGCTGGCGGCCAATCCGGGCGAGCGCTACACCTCCGACGGCGACGCCACGCACGTCTCCTTCCCGCGCGCCGCCGCCGCGGAACTGGCCGTGAACTGGAACTCGACCGCACAGCCGTATTGAGCCCCGGGGTCAACAGCCCAGGCAGCCCGGCGGAATGAACTCGCACCACCAGGGTTTCGGCGGCGGCACAGGGGCGTTCGGATCACCCGCGCCCGACACCACCCAATCGCCCTGGACACTCACCGGACGGCTGTCGAGGGAACGAGTGGCGGGCCCGGCCGCGACCGACCCGTCGAGGTTGAACTTGCTCCCGTGACAAGGACAGTTGATGGTGCCGCCGGAGATATCGTTGACCGCGCAACCCAAATGCGTGCAGACCACCGACAGACCGATGAAGTTGCCCGCATTCGGCTGTGTCACAACGGTATTGCCGACGATCACCCCGCCACCCACCGGAACGTCACCGGTCCTGGCGATGGCGTTGTCCGGCGCACCCGGCTCGGTGACGGTGACCGGCGCGGGCTCGGCCGATTGCGGCTGCGGTTCCTCCGCGGCCGGGGCGGCCGGTGGCGCGGGCGCGGGACCGGCGAACAACTGCCCGTCGCGCGCACTCACCTGGCGCTGCGCCAGGCCGCGGGTGGCGGGCCCGCGCACCAGCGACCCGTCCAGCCCGAATTGGCTTCCGTGACAAGGACAATTGATCACGCCACCGGAGATCGAGTTCACCGCGCACCCCAGATGCGGGCAGACCGTCGAGAAGGCGAGGAAATCGCCGGCGTTCGGCTGGGTGACCACGGTGTCACCGAGAATCACGCCGCCGCCGACCGGCACCTGGGCGGTTGTCCCCAGCACGGTGCCGTTCGGGGGCGCGGGACCGGGCTCGGCGACCGACGGTTCGGGGGCGGCCGGTGCGGGCACGCCCGTCGTGGCGCCCGGTGGTGCGGTCGTGGCGCCCGGCGCCGCCCCAGCTGTCGTCGTGGTGGTCCCCGGTGACGCGGTCCGCTGGTTCGTGCACGCGGCCGCCACCAGTACCACCCCCGCGGCGGCGACGACCTCCCTGCGTCCAACATGATCGATACTCATAGCGACCTCGATTGCTCGCACGCTGGTCTCAGCTGACACGATCCGAGGCCCGATTCGGTTCAATACCCGGCCACTCCGATTCGGTCCCGCTGGTCCGGTTCGGCACCCGCTGCTCCGGTTCGGCACCGGGGCGACCGGATCTGTGTCACGGTGGATTCCGTGTTCGGCGAGCGTGTGGCGATGATGCGGTGGCGGCCCGGTTCCGGTCGCTTGGTCACCATCATGGCGGTCTGCTTCGGGCTCACCGTGGTGATCACCCGGCTGTACCTGATGGCCGCGGGCTATCCCAAGATCGGCGGCAGCACCTATCACATCGCGCATGCGCTGTTCGGCGGGTTGCTGCTGGTCATCGCCTGTCTGGTGATGTTCCTGTTCGCCGGTCGCGGGTCGCTGGCCACCGCGGCGGCGCTGTCCGGGGTCGGGCTGGGGCTGTTCATCGACGAGGTCGGCAAGTTCATCACCTCCGACAACGACTATTTCTTCCCGCTCGCCGCGCCCATCATCTATCTGGCCTTCCTGTCGATCGTCCTGGTCGCCCGCTATGCCGCCCGCAGCCGCGTCCGGCCGCCCACCCTGGTGCTGGCCGATGTCACCGAACAGGTCGGCATGGACGTGGGCACCCCGATCAGCGCCGAACAGCGCAATGCCCTGCTGCACAGCCTCGACCGCGTGGACCGTAGCGGCTTCACCCCCGACACCGTCGCCCTCTGCGACGCGCTGGGCGACTATCTGCGCACCACCCACGAGGCCGCCCGGCCCTCACGTTTCGGGCGACTGCGGCGGGCGTATCGACGCGCCGAGGACACGCTGCTCCCGCGGCGGGTGCTGGCGGCGGTGCTGATCACCGTCCTCATCGGCCACGCCGTGTGGACACTGCTACGCCTGGTGCTGGCCGTCATCGTGCTGGCGGGCCGGCATTCCCCCTCCCCCGCCCTCGATCACTTCCTCGACGTCACCCAGAATCACGGCTGGAAGGCCTTGGCGGGCTTGGGCATCGCCGCGGTGGCGGAATTGCTGGTCGGCATCGGTTGTGCGGTGGCGGCGGCCCAGTGGATGCGCGGCCGGGTGGATCTCGGTGTCCGACTGGGCATTTGGTCCAACATTCTGTCGCTCACCGTGGTGAACGTCCTGGCCAGCTATTTCAGCCAATTTCTCACCGTGTTCACCGCGATCGCGGAAGCCCTGCTGCTTTGGCTCCTGATCCGCTATCGCGCGCGATACTGTTCGGTGTGAGCGCGATTCGGCACAGCCCTGCCCCGGCGAGGTCGAGCGGACGGGTTCCGCGCAATGCCGAATTGCTACTGTGCGCGGCGGCGCTGGCGCTGACCGGATTCGCGTATCTGGCCATGACCTCCACCACCGGCACCGGATTCGACGGGCAGAGCATTCGCGCGCTGGTCGTCTTCACCGTCTTCGTCTTGGTCACGCATCTGGCGGTGCGGCGCTGGGCGCCGGCCGCCGATCCGGTGTTGCTGCCGTGCGTGGTGCTGCTCAACGGGATCGGGCTGGTGCTCATCGACCGGCTCGACCGGGCGGAGGCGGCGCAGGCCGCGCACGCGGGCAAGCCGATCCCGTCGTCGGACTCCGCGCACCAGTTGATCTGGACCGGGCTGGGCATGTTGTTGTTCGTCCTGGTGCTGGCGTTGGTGCCCGATCACACCAAACCCGCCCGCTACGGCTACACCTGCGGGCTGGCCGGGGTGATCCTGCTGCTCATCCCCGCGCTGCTGCCGTCGCGCTTCAGCGAGGTCAACGGCGGCAAGAGCTGGATTCTGATCAGCGGCTTCTCGATTCAGCCCGGCGAGTTCGCCAAGGTGCTGTTGATCATCTTCATCGCCGCGTTCCTGGTCGCCAACCGCGACCTGTTCGCCAGCGAGGGAAAACGCTTCCTGGGCATGACCTTCCCGCGTCTGCGCGATCTGGCCCCGCTGCTGCTGGTCACCTTCGTCGCGGTGCTGGTGCTCGTCTACGAGAAGAACCTGGGCTTCTCGCTGCTGGTGTTCGGCACCGTGCTGGCCATGATGTACATCGCCACCGGGCGGGCGTCGTGGCTGCTGATCGGGCTGGCCATGTTCTCGGTCGGCGCGATCATCGCCTACGGGCTGTTCGCGCATGTGCGGGTGCGCGTGCAGGTGTGGCAGGACCCGCTGGCCACGTATTACACGACGGGATACCAGATCTCGCAGGGCCTGTTCGGGATGGGCACCGGCGGGCTGATCGGGACCGGCATGGGCAACGGGCGGCCGCAGGACGTGCCGTTCGCCAAGACCGACTTCATCATCTCCACCATCGGCGAGGAACTCGGACTGGTCGGGCTGGCCGGCGTGCTCGCGCTGTTCCTGATCCTGTGCGTGCGCGGTTTCAGCGCCGCCCTCACCACCCGCGACGCGTTCGGCAAACTGCTGGGCGGCGGGCTGGCGTTCTCGATCGGGTGGCAGTTGTTCGTGGTGGTCGGCGGTGTCACCAAACTGATTCCGCTGACCGGTCTGACCACACCGTTCATGTCCTACGGCGGTTCGTCGCTGCTGGCCAACTACATCATTCTGGCGCTGCTCATCCGGATCTCCGGCGATGCCCGCTCGGCCCCGCCGCCACCCGCGCGCCCCACGGCCCCGGTGCCGCCGATCGCCGAGGACCTGACCGCCCACGTGTCTCGCCGCCTGCTGCCACGCCGCCGCTGAACCGGACATCGGCCGATTACGCCGTCGCACAACCCGAATCGGGAGGATGCTGCACAGGTGACCTCTTCCAGCACCGGCCGGACCGCCCTCGACAATGTGCGCGTCTTCGACGGCCGCGGCCTCACCGAACCGACCACGATCGTCATCGACGGCGAGATCATCGGCGCCGACGACACCGGAGCCGTCCGAATCGACGCGGCGGGCGCGGTCCTGCTGCCCGGCCTCATCGACGCCCACATCCACATTCACGATCACGACACCCCGGGACTGCTCGCCGCGCAGGGCGTCACCACCGGGCTGGACATGACGTGTGAGCCCGAGGTGGTCGCCGACCTCCGGAACACCGTCGGCACCAGCGATATTCGCAGCGCGGGCCGCGCCATCGTCGGACCCGACGGCATGCACGGCCGGTTTCTCGGCGAACCCGCCATCATCCGGGGCGCGGAGCAGGCCGAATCGGCGGTCGCCCAGCGTCACTCGACCGGCTCCGACTACATCAAGCTGGTGCTGGAGGCTCCCGGCGAGGGCGGCCCGGACGCCGCCTCGGCCAAGGCCGTCGTGGCCGAGGCGCATGATCGCGGCCTGCTCGTCATCGCCCACGCTGCCACCCCGGGCGCGTACACCATGGCGCTGGACGCGGGCGCGGACGTCATCACCCATGTCCCCGCGGGCCATCCGCTCCCCGCCGCCACCATCGAACGGATCGCCGCCGAGGGCACGATCGTCGTCCCCACCCTCACCATGATGGAGGGCATGGCCGCGAGCCAGGGCTTCCCCGACGCGTTCGGCGCGTGCCTGGCCTCGGTCGCCGCCATGCACGCCGCGGGCATCCCGATCCTCGCGGGCACCGACGCCAACGCCAACCCCGGCGTCCCCATGAATCCCGCGTTCGGCGCCAGCCTGCACTACGAACTGGAGCTGCTGGTCGCGGCCGGACTCTCGCCCGCCGAGGCACTGCGCTCCGCGACGGCCGGGCCCGCCGAACGGTTCGGTCTCGCGGATCGCGGGACGATCGCGCCGGGGCTGCGCGCCGACCTGGTCCTGCTCGACGCGGATCCGCTCACCGACATCACCGCCACCACCCGGATCCGGCGGATCTGGTCCGCCGGACGGCCGGTCGCCCGCTAGCGTCCGCCCCGGGCCGGCAGGCGGTCGGTCACCAGGTGGGTGAGCGGCCGGAAGGTCAGGCAGATGGTGAGCCAGCAGGCGCCGATGAGCCATCCGGCCAGGACGTCCGACGGCCAGTGCACGCCCAGGTAGAGACGGGAGATCCCGACGGCCAGGATGAACACGATCGCGAGGGCCGACACGATGACGCGGGTGACGCGGCGCAAGGCCGGCAGGGCGACGGCGACCAGGACGCCGATCACCACCGTCGACCCGAGGGCGTGGCCCGAGGGATAGGAGTGGTTGGTTTCGGTGACCAAGTGGTCGACGACCGGCGGGCGGTCGCGGCCGATCAACAGCTTGCCGAAGAAGACGAGCACGCCGGCGCCGATCGCGGTCACCGCGACCAGTACCGCGTCGTCCAGGTGCTTCCTCCAGGCGAGCACCGCACAGGCCACGACGGAGTAGACCGCGACGGTCGTGGTGTCCCCGGCCGCGCTGACCGCCTTCGCCACCGTCGTCCAGGCGTCGGTGCGGTGATCGATGAACCACTGCAGCCAACGGGCGTCCGGCCCGGCCGGGCCGTCGGCCCACACCACCGCGCAGGTGAGGGCGAGGATGACCGCGGCCAGCGTAGCCGCGATCAGCACGCCGCCGAGCGTGCGATCGGGGAACCGGAACGGCCGTGTCGTCGTGCGTTCTTCCTTCTGCGCGGGCGATGAGGACAGCATGCCACCGAGGTTGCCATGGCATCGCTGAGAGGACGTTGAGAGCGGGCCGCGCCGACCCGGGCCGGGCGGTCGGGCATGCTGGTGGCCGTGCGGGTGCTGGTGATCGAGGACGAGGAACGGCTGGCGCGAACGGTGCGGCGCGGGCTCGAGCTCGAGGGGTTCGTCGTGCAGCTCGCCCACACCGGGACCGAGGGGCTCGCGGCCGCGCTCGAGGACGGGTTCGACGTGATCCTGCTGGACATCATGCTGCCCGGGCTGAGCGGCTACGAGGTGCTGCGCCGCCTGCGCGCGCAGGACGTGTCCACGCCCGTGCTCATGCTCACCGCCAAGGACGGCGACTACGAACAGGCCGACGCGCTCGATCTCGGCGCGGACGACTACCTGACCAAACCCTTCTCCTTCGTGGTGCTCATCGCCCGGCTGCGCGCTCTGCTGCGCCGGCGGGCGCCGCAACAACCGTCGCTGCTGTCGGCGGGTGATCTGGTGCTGGACCCGGCCCGGCGCACGGTGCTGCGCGGGGACACCGCGCTCACCCTGACCCCCAGGGAATTCGGGCTGCTGGAATTCCTGTTGCGGCACAAGGGTTTGGCGCTGACCAAGCACGAGATCCTGCGCAATGTGTGGGACGCGCACTACGACGGTCCGGAGAACGTCGTCGAGGTGTACATCGGCTACCTGCGCAAGAAGATCGACACGCCCTTCGGCCGGACGAGCATCGAGACGCTACGGGGCGTCGGCTATCGGATGCTCGATCCCGGCCGGTCCGGCGACGGGTAGATCCAGGACGAATCGGGCTCCACCCCACGGTGATTCACCGATCGTGACCGAACCACCGTGCGCGGCCACGATTTCCGCGACGATCGCGAGACCGAGCCCGGATCCGCCGGTGGCCCGGGCGCGATCGGCCTCCAGCCGCACGAACCGGCCGAATACGCGCTCGCGGTCGGCCGCGGGGATACCGGGACCGTCGTCGTCGACCAGGACGCGCCCGAAGTCGCCCTCACGCAGGACCGTCACGGCCACCCTCGACCGGGCGTGCGCGGCGGCGTTCTCGACGATATTGCGCAGCACCCGAGCCAGTTTCGGCTGATCGCCCCGGATTCGCACCGGTTCGATCGCGGTGCGCACGGTGTGGCCGCCGCGCCCCCGCAGGGCCTCGGCCTGCGCCCCCGCCAGATCGTCGAGGTCCACATCGTCGCCGCGTATCTCGAGGCCGCGCTCGTCGGCGGCGGCCAAGGTCAGCAGGTCCTCGATCAGCAGTCGCATCCGCTCGACCTCCGGAAGCAGTGTGCCGCTGATCAATTCGGCGTCCAGCGCCTCGGGCCGGTCCCGGGCCAATTCCAGGGCGGCGGTCACCACCGCCAGGGGGCTGCGCAGCTCGTGCGAGGCATCGCCGACGAATCGCCGCTGCGCGGCATGCCCGGCCTCGACCCGGGCGAGCATATCGTTCATGGTCTGGGCCAGCCGCGCGATCTCGTCACGGGCCGGCGGCACCGGCACCCGCTCCGACAGCCCGGCAGCGCCGATCACGGCCACCCGGCTGCGAATCGCCTCGACCGACCGCAGCGAGCGCCCGACCAGCAGATAGGTGGCCAGCGCCGCCGCCGCGACCACGATCGGCCCGCCCACCGCCACCAGCGCCGCCACCCGTTTGACCGTGTGCTCGGCGGATTCGCTGTCACCGGCGACCAGCACTGTGTACCGTCCGTCCGCCGCGCTCGCCCGGCGCGCGGACACTCGCAGATCCTCGTCGTAGGACGAGACGGGCAGGCGCCCGATCTCCCGCTCTCCCAGCGTTCCCGGATCCAGCAGCGGTACGGACAGTTTCGCGTTCGACTCCCGCACGATCCCACCCTGTGGGTCGACGATCTGCACCACCCCGACCTGTCCGGTCGCCTCGAACAGTGAATCCGGCAGCTCCGCCACCGGCGTCCGGCTCAGCTCACCGGCGATCGCGTCCATTCTGGTGGCCGCCGCCGTATCGATCTCCCGCAGCAGGGACCGATTCAACAGTCCGAGCATGACCCCGGCCGCCAGCAGCAGTACCGCGCCCACGGTCAGCGCGGCCGCGATGGCCGACCGAATCCGCAACCCCCACCGCGAGGGCCGCAGCCATTCCAGGATCCGATGCACGCTCCCATCATGGGGCACCGGCATCCCGGCACCCGGTATCGCGCTCTCAGCCATACCCTGCGCGTTATGGGGACTGGCGGAAGCGCCGAAGCGGTCGCATACTCGAAAATGTAAGCATTGGCTGATTACTAATCGGCCATCGAGCCTTCGAACGAAGAGCGCCGCTATGAACGATATGTCGATCGATACGCCCTACGTGTTCGGCGTCTCCCGGGCCGCCATCCACAATGCCCTGGTCACGGCCGGGTACGACCTCGACCACCTGCGGCTCACCGATCTGGCGCTGGTGGAGGACTTCCACACCATGGGCCGGATCGCCACGGGCGCGCTGGTGGAGCTGGCGGGACTCACCGCGGAATCACGGGTGCTGGATGCCGGGAGCGGGATCGGCGGGACCGCGCGGTTCATCGCCGACAGCCGGGGATGCCGGGTCACGGCCGTGGATCTGACCGAGGACTACTGCGAGACGGCGCGGTGGATCAATCGGCTGGTCGGACTGGATGACCGGATCTCGGTCCGACAGGGGGACGTCACCGAACTGCCGTTCGCGGACAACAGTTTCGACGCGATCTTCAGCCAGCACGTGCAGATGAACATCGCCGACAAGGACGGCCTCTACCGTGAGGCGCATCGGGTGCTGGATGCCGGTGGGCTGCTGGCCATCTGGGATATCACCACCGCGTCCGAGGGCGAACCCGACTTCCCGCTCCCGTGGGCGGACCGCGCGGACCAGAGCCATCTGGTGACCGCCGACGAACTACGCGCGGCACTCGGACGAGCGGGTTTGACGGTGGAACGGTGGGAGGACCTCACCGAGCAGGCGACCGCCATCATGCGGATGGTGCTGGCGAATCCGCCGAATCCCGTTGGCCTGCAAGCCTTCGTGGCGAACTTCCCGGCCAAGGTCGAGAACCTGACCGAAGGACTGGCCGACGGGCGCCTACGGGCGGTCCGGGGGATCGCCCGCAAGCCTTGATGATTCGGCGAGCCGTGATGGTTCAGCGCAGCGTGACCGTGGTCGGCAGGATGGCGAAGCCGCGGTTGTTGGAAGCGTGGATGCGCTGACTGCCCGCGAGGTCCACCTCGAAATCGGCGACGCGGGAAGCGATTTCCCGCAGGGCCGTGCGCAGCTCCAGCAGCGCCAGATTGGAGCCCAGGCAGTGGTGGCGGCCGCTGCCGAAGACCAGCGAGGCCGAGGTGTCGCGGTCCAGGTCGAAGGTGTCCGGGTCGGCGAAGACCTCCGGGTCGCGGTTGGCGGCGCCGGTGAGCAGCAGTACGCGCGCGTCGGCGGGGATGGTGACGCCGTGCAGTTCGACCGCCTCGGTGGTGGTGCGCAGCTGGGTCTGGGTGGCCGGATCCCAGCGCATGGCCTCGGCGATCCAGTCGTCGATACGACCGTCGAGGGCGGCGCGACGCGCCTGCGGGTGCAGGGCCGCCGCGTTCCAGGCATTGCCGAAGGTCAGCATGCTGGTCTCGATACCCGCGCCGACCAGCAGGATCAGCACGCCCACGATCTCCTCGGGGGTGAGCCGATCGTCGCCCTCGGCGGCGTCGAGCAGGCCGGAGAGCAGATCCTCCTGGCGGGACTTGCTGCGCTCGATGGTCAGCTCGGTGTAGTAGCCGACCAGCGCACCGATCGCCTGCATGGCCTCGGGCCGCAGGTCGGTGGACTCCTCCTCGGTGTACATGATCTCCATGCCGAGCTTGCGCAGCATCTCCCGATCGCTCTCGGGGACGCCGACCAGTTCGGAGATCACCTCGGTCGGGAACGGACCGGCGAACTCCGCCATCAGGTCGAAGCTGCCGCGCGCGAGCAGCGGTTCCAGCATCGAGACCGCGATCTCGCGCAGCCGCGGCCCCAGCGCCTGCACCCGATGCGCGGTGAAGGCCCGCGTCACCAGGCCGCGCAGCCGGGTGTGCTTGGGCGGGTCCATGGCGACGAAGGAGAAGAAGCGTTCGGCCTGCGGACCCCAGAAGGCGGGCTCCATGCGCAGGCCGTTCTTGCTGGAGAAACGGTCCGAATCGCGGAGGGCGGCGAGCACGTCCGCGTGGCGCGACAGGGCCCAGAAATCGTCGGTCTCGTTCCGGTAGACCGGGGCCTCGCTGCGCAACCTGGCATAGTAAGGGTACGGATCGGAATGGACTTCGAAATCGAACGGGCTGTATCGCAACTGCATGACGAACCTTCCGGCGATGTCGCGGGCGCGGGCGCGGGGCCGCCGCTACCGATCCGCAACTGGAGCTGACATAGTCAGACAGTAGCCGAAAAGAATTGGGAGCGTTGTGAACTCGGATTCAGCTGCGGCGCGCGTCGACACCACCAAACCGCACCCGGCCCGCCGGTACGACTATTGGCTGGGCGGTAAGGACAATTTCGCCGCCGATCGCGAGTCCGCCGACGCGGTCGCCGAGGCCTTCCCGACGGTCCAGCTGGCCGCGGTGGAGAACCGGAACTTCCTGCGTCGCGCCGTCGCCTACCTGACCGGCGAGGCCGGGATCCGCCAGTTCCTCGACATCGGCACCGGCCTGCCCACCGCGGGCAATGTGCACGAGATCGCCCAGGGCATCGCCCCCGAATCCCGCATCGTCTACGTGGACAACGACCCCATCGTGCTGGTGCACGCCCGCCACCTGCTCGACAGCTCCCCCGAGGGCAAGACCGCCTACCTGGACGCCGACCTACGCGACCCGCGCCACATCCTCGACCACCCCGATCTGCTCTCGACCATCGACCTGAGCCGTCCGGTCGCGCTCATGGTGGTGGCGGTCGCGCACTTCATGACCGAGGACGCGCGCCCCTACGAGCTGGTCCGCACCCTCACCGACGCGCTGGCGCCAGGCAGCTATCTGGTCATGTCGCACGCCACCAACGACTATATGGACGAGCACGATCTGGAGCGGTCCGCCGAGGCCAACTCACGCAGCGGCGTGCCGTTCCAACTGCGGTCCAGCGCGGAGTTCGCGAAGTTCTTCGACGGTTTCACCCTGGTCCCGCCGGGCATCACCGCGGTCACGCTGTGGCGGCCGGAGGAGTATCGGCCGCATCCGCGGCCCGAGGCGGTGTCCATGCTCGGCGCGGTGGCCCGGATTCCCTGACCGGTCCGCGCCGAGCCGGGTGATCACAGCCTGCCGACATCCTTGAGCACCCGCCGGGTCTGGGCGAAGAGCATGCCCACATTGACCGATTTGCGGCACACCACCACCACGACCACGTCCTCGCGGCTCTCGGTCCGCACGAACAGGTGGGTGAGGTTGTCACTGTTGACCAGGATTTCCTGGAAGTAGTGGCGTTCCAGGCGGATCCCGCGGCGCTCCTTCCAGATGTTCTCGATCATGACCACATTGCGACCCTGGAACAGCTCCAGGGTGGCCGCGGCCAGCAGATCGAGCACTTCGGACGGGTGGTTGTCGACGGTCTCCACGGCCAGCAACATGCCGGTCGCCATATCGATGGCGCCCGCGGCGATGCATTCGGGCACCTCCGATCGCAGCACCTTGACCAGCGTCGCGACCCGATCCGTCATGCTGCCGGGTGCGCCGGCTCCGCTCGGATTGTTCATGGTGTCCTCTCTGATTTCCTTGGGGTGAGGCTTCGTTGGCCGCCGCGCAGCATGGGCTGGGGCGGGCGGGGCGGGAGCGCGTCATTGATGCCGCTGGCCCCGCGGCGGCGGCGCGGCAGCAGGGTGCGACCGGTCAGGCCGCGGACGGGGGCGGGGTCCAGCGGAGGCGGATCGGCTTCCACCGGCGCGATGACGAGCAGGTCGTCGTCGAGCATCCGGACCACCTCGACCGTGACCGCGTACAGGCTGCGGCACAACAACTTCGCGATATCGCGGCAGCTGCGGCGGCCGTTGGCCCACAGCAGGATCTCGCGGCGGTGGCCGCTGCCCGGCCCGCTGAGCAGTACCCGGCCGCGTTCGGTGAGCTGCAGGTGATTGCGATGCGGGGAGACGCGGCCGTGGGCGAGCGCGCCCAGCCGCCGTTCGGTCTCGAGCAGCAGCCACCCGGGTTCGAGGCCGGGCGTCTGCGGCGCGGCGTCCTCGGGCGCGTCTGGCGTGTCGGTGGATTCGGGGTGGGCGTCCGCCTGCCAGAAGCAGTTGCCGATCCAGCCCGAGGTGATGGCGAAACAGCCGTCCACCGCGGCCATCATGGCCACCACGCGCAGTTCGGCCGCCCCGGCGGAGGTGCGCCCGGGGCGCGCGAGCAATTCGCGAACCCCGGGCGCGCCGGGCGAGTCCACCGTGACCACCAGCCCGTGGACGACATGGAGGTCGCCGCCCGGCTCCCCGGTCACCCGCAGCACCCCGGTCCGCGTGGTGGCCGCGGCCTGCGCCAGTTCCCGAACCAGTTCGCGGGCCGACTCGCGGTCCAGCGCCGGCGAGCGCCCGGGTCCGGCGACAGGTCCCGTAGTCATGCGCGAACTCCTGGGAAATAGGCAGGACGATATGGCGCGAATGCGCGGCCGACAGCGACCGAGAGCGAAACGCGCACGCCTGGTTGATATTTCGACGGCGAATCGCACCGACTCCGCTCACCGCGTGTGGAATATCGTGACAGCCCAGCTGTTTTGGAGCAATGGATTCCTGCGAATCGATTACTTAAGTCCCTTCGCGGCTACCGAATTCGCTGGGCACCGAAACCAGCATCACCAGCGCAAGCGGTCCGCTACGCGCCCGCCACCAGGGTTAAGTCTTCTTGACAGGGGCGCCGCGGAGTCACAATAATTCCCTACGGAATGATATTGCGGCGCAATATGAACCGCCCGGTCGAATTGATTTGTCCGATTTGAATTCGGCGCGAATATCGGAGCGTCACCGGCCGCGCGCGACGACGCATTCGGCCAAGGCCAGCAGATCCGCGGCGGGACGCCCCGCCAGCATGTCCGCGGCGGCGCGCAGATGGCGCAGGGATTCCGCTTGCGCCCAAGCCTTTCCGCCCGCGCGCGCGATGAGATCCGCGGCGTGCGCGGCCGACTCCCGATCCAGGGCGGTGTCCGAGGCATAGAGCTCGGCGAACTCGCGGCCCGCCGGCGTGGGCGACTCCAGCGCCGCCACCACGGGTAAGGAGCGCTTGCGCCGCATGAGATCATGGCCGACCGGTCGGCTCGGATTGCCTGGATCACCCCAGATTCCGCGCAGATCGTCACACAGCTGACAGGCGATGCCCAGCTCCCGGCCGAAACGGTCCATGGCCGCCACCACCTCCGAGGGCGCGCCCGCGCACAACGCGCCCATGGCGCACGCGCAGCCCAGCAGGGCCGCCCGCTGATGCCGCAGCGTCTCCAGGCACTCCGCGAGCGAGACGGCCGGACCGGATTCCTGGGCGCGGTCGTGATGGCGCCCCAAGCACAGCTCGATGACCACGTCCGCCAGCCGCGCGATGCTGTCCAGGGTCGCGGTCGCCGGAGCATCGGCCAGGGTCCAGATGGCCAGGCTGTGCAGGGCGTCCCCGACCAGCACCGCCTCGTCCACACCCCATAGCCGCCACACCGTGGGACGCCCGCGGCGGACCGTGCCGCCCTCGACGATGTCGTCGTGGATCACCGTGAAGTCGTGCACCATCTCGACCGCGGCCGCGGCGTGCACGGCGGCGGCCGGCTGGGCGTCCAGCGCCGCGGCGGCCGCGAGCACCAGCGCCGGGCGCAGCCCACGGCCCGACTCCCCCGCCGTCACGGCACCGTTCGCATCGCACCAGCCCACGTGATACTCGGCCATCAGGCGCAGCTCACTGGGCAGGGTGTCGAACGCGGCCCGCAGCAGCGGCCGGGTGAGGCGTTTGGCCCGGCGCAGCAGGTACGGGGCCCGGTCACCGGACCCGAATCCGCTGTCCCGCGCGCCTTTCCGGTGAGAGAAGGCGGGACCGGCCGCTGTCGACGAACTCATGGCAACCTCCAGTGAACTGCTGCGGACTCGTGGTCGCCGGACTCGGCGCCACCCCCGACCGGGTCGCCGCCCGATCCGATGGGCACCGAGCCCGCGAGACCTGGATGGACCGGCTCAGCGGCGAGCCGCCGGAGCGGCGTGCACGCTGACGAAGGGCCCCGGTGGGCGGCCGAGGGTCGGCCGGGGACGCGACGCGCGCAGCGCGGCCGCGGCGTAGCGGCCGGTCCTGGTGTGCCAGTGCAGGTTTCCGGCCATGTGATCACGCAGCCGATCGACGTGCGTCAGCAGCGCGGCCCGAACCTCCTCCGGCAACTGGTGATCGGCCATGAAGCCCGGAAGCTGATCGCGGACGACGAGTTCGAATTGCGTCAGCCGTTCGTTGGCGAGGTCCACCACGATCTCCGAGGCGCGCTCGCGCGAGCAGCCCAGGAACGACTGCGTCAGATACACCAGATTGTGCAGCTCGTGGTCGTATTCGATTTCCCGCTGATACGAGTACAGATCATTGACCAGGCCGCAGAAGTCCTGCGCCGAATGTTGCAGCTGCCGGACGATACTGGAGTCCGAGAGTTCCGCGATCACCGGGTCCGAGGCAACTCCGGGCGAATGGAGAGCATCCAGCGCGCCGAACAACGGACCGCCGGAGGTGACGCGCCGCAATTCGAGATAGTCGACCGGGTCCGGCAAACGATGCCGGGTCTCGTTCTCCAGCACGGTGATCCAGCCGTCGACGAGGTCGATCAATGCCGCGCGCAACCCGTTCAGACCGCTGTCGTCGCAGACCGCCGCGGTCTCCCGCCACAGCGCGGCCAGACCGAATTCGAGCGGGCTGGACGGCGCGGGCGCACCATCGCTCAGCTGGAGAGGTAAGCGCCGCAACTGATCCCGCCCCGAGACGGGATCGGCCCGGAACACCCGCGTCCCCAGATCATCGGCGTAGGTTCCCCAGGTACACCAGCGCGAGCGCAACTTCAGGGTTGCCGCATCGGCCTCGGGGTCGATCATGGCCATCAACGCCGGAAAGTCCGCGTCGGCCAGCGATTCCGCCGTCCAGCCCACTCGCGGATCCAGCAGTCCCACCGATGCCGCCCACTCCGCGACATCCGCACGGGCCGGCTCGACATGTGGATTCACGCCGACGGGGTAGGGCATCGCCAGCCCGTTGACCGGCAGCGGACCCGCCGCCCGGGGCGGCGGCACATGCTGATTCAGTTGCACGCGCAGGCCCGGCCGCAGTCGCGCGCCGGCGGTGCCCAGGCCGGTCGGCCCGCGATCGACGCCGCTGTTCATGTAGCGGCTCGAGCGCAGATGCCATTCGTGCCCGCCGGACTGCCAGTCCTGCAGGCCCAGCGTGTAGCGCGCGACCGCGAGCTGTTCCTCGGGGGTGGCGGCGCGTTCGGTGAACAGCTGCGGCACCTCGGCGAGCGCGGTGTGCTCGAACTGTTTGAGGCGGGAGGTGAGCACGTCATTGGTCAGCTCGGCGGCCGCCTGGGTGGGCAGGCCCAGGAACCGTTCCAGCACCAGCACCATGTTCGCGTTCTCGCCCTCGACCCGCACCTCGCGTTCGTAGGAGAACAGATCGTTGCGCAGATGCACTGCGTCGGAGAAGGTTTCGCACAGCACCCGCAGCGGGCGCTCGTCGGCGAAGCGGTCGGGCACTTCGGCGCCGCAGGCGAATTCCACCAGGGCCGCCGACCAGGGCGCACCGCCCACCCGGCGGCGCATCTCGATGTACTCGACCGGATTGGCGACCCGATCGCGGGCGATATTGTCCAGTTCCCAGAGGGATTCGACCATGAGGTTGTGGGTGGAGCGGCGCATGCGCCGCCGCCAGTCCTCCGACATGGCGGGCACGGTGCGGGCCCAGCAATCGGCCAGCCCGGCTTCCGACGCGTTCTCCGGCTCCGGTGCGAGACAACCCGGTTCGGCCATGAACTCTTCCAGCCGGGCCAGGTAGCGGGTGGCCTCGGCGCGGTTGCCGGTGCGCTTGTAGGCGTCGAGGAACCAGTCGTCGAAATAGAAGACCCAGATGTACCACTCGGTCAGCAGCGCCAAAGTCTCGGCGTCGCAATCGGGATGGGTGTAGGCGCACAGCAGCGCGTACCCCATGCGCTCCAATTTCTCGGCGTCCCAGATGGGTTTGCCGTCGACCCCGGGCTCGCCGAGCAGGCCCAGGCGTTCGGCCCACGCGGCGGCGTGGACGCGGGCGTAGTCGTGATGGGGATTGAGCCGCGCGGGGTGCGGGGTGTAGAAGTCGGGCAGGGTGAAGGGCTTCAATGCGGGGCCCTCTCGCTGGGCTGATCAATGAGGGACATACCGGTAAAGCACTGCTTTGGGGGATATCGCTACTCGGGAAACGCCGAACGGGACCGCGTCGGAACTGCACTGCGAAGACGTGACTCTTACTGCGACAACGTGATCAGTGTCACAACCATGGTAAAGGCCCGTAGCCGTCTCGCCAACACCTCGCAATCTTCTCCGACCGACCGGTACCTCCCGGACCGATCCCCGCGGCCGTTCCCGGGATAGCCTGGGCTCTGCCTCACCCACCCGACCCACCCCGCCCAGGAGGATCGTTCATGTCGAATCCCGCCGCCGACCGCACCCCGATCCTGCAGCGGCTGGGCGATCGGGGCCGGGTCCGGGTGATCGTCGCCGGCGGCGGCACCGGCGGCCACACCTATCCGGCGGTGGCCGCGGTCCGGGCGCTGCGCGATCTGGCCGCCGAGGCCGGAGCCACCGCCGACGTGCTGTGGGTCGGCGTGCCCGACAGTCTGGAACAGCGGGTGGCGGCCGAGAACGACATCGACTTCACCGGTATCAAGGCCGGAAAGCTGCGGCGCGACCGCAATCCGCTCAAGATGCTCAACAAGGACAATGCCCGCGACGCGCTGCGGGTGCCGGTGAGTGTGCTCACCGCCCAGGGCGTGGTGGGCCGCTTCCGGCCGGACGCGGTGCTGTGCACCGGCGGCTACGTCTGCGCCCCGATCGGCATGGCCGCCGCGCTGCGGCGCCGGCCGCTGGTGATCCACGAGCAGACCACCGGCATCGGCAAGGCCAACCTGCTGCTGGCCCGGATGGCCGACCGCATCGCGCTGTCCTCGGACGCCTCCATCGACATGCTGCCCGCCAAGGTCCGGGGCCGGGCCCTGGTCACCGGCAACCCGATTCGGCCGGCGCTCACCACCGGCGATCCCGCCGCGGCGGTCAAGGCGCTCGACTGGGAGGGCTACGCACCGGGCCTGCCGACCGTCTACATCACCGGCGGCGCGCAGGGCGCGGTGCAGATCAACGACCTGATCCGGGAGCTGCTGCCCGAACTGCTGCACTCCGCCAACGTGATTCACCAGTGCGGACGGCTGTCCTACACACAGGTGCGCGACTTCGCCGCCACCCTGCCCGAGGACGTGCGCGGCCGCTACCTGGTGCGCGAGTTCATCGGCCCGGAGCTGCCCGACGTGCTCGCGCTGACCGATGTGGTGATATCCCGTTCCGGCGCGGGCACTCTCGCGGAGCTCACCACCCTGGGCAAACCGTCGGTGCTGATCCCCTACCCGCATTCGGTCGGCGGTGAGCAGATCCGCAACGCGCGGATCCTGGCCGACCACAATGCCGCCCGCGCCCTGGTCGGCGCGGACGCCACCGCCGCCAATCTGAACGCCGCCCTGACCGAGCTGCTCACCGAATCCGAGACCCGCGCAGCCGTTTCCGCCGCCGCCCGTGCCCTGGGGCACCCGGCGGCCGCCGAGCACCTGGCCTTGACCGTCCTGGACCTCGCCACGCGGTGAACCGGCTCACCGCGCGGTGATTCCGGTCGCCACGCGAGCGATCCCACAGGCGAGTCTCAGCCGGGGTGGGTATGGTCGAAGATGTCAGCAAGTTCTCGGCTATTACCGAGAAGATTGGAGATGCCAGCCATGCAAATCCAGGTCTTCGCCGACAAGAACGTCGGTGGCGGCGCGATCGCCCAGGATGCAACCGATACCATCGCCGCGATTCTGGAGCGGTTCGCGGACCATCTCACCCGGGTCGAGGCCCACATCACCGATGTGAACGGCCACAAGGGTGGTTCCGAAGACAAGAAGTGCACCCTCGAGGCCCGGCCCAAGGGCCAGCCGCCGGTCGCGACCACCCATCGCGCGGCCACCGTCGAGGACGCCTACACCGGGGCCGCCGACAGCATGGCGCACCTGCTCGACAGCAAGTTCGGAAGATTGCATCACGCCAAGGGCGGTGAATCCATCCGCCACCTGGTCACCGACTAGTCGACCAGCTCGCTGTCAGGACGTACTCACGGAAGGAGCCCGAGGCGGCGTGCTCGCACGACCGCCTCGTGGCGATTGTGCGCGCCGAGTTTGGTCATGGCGCTGCGCAGATAGCTCTTCACCGTCTCCGGGCTCACCGAAAGCCGCTGAGCCGCTTCCACATTGGTGCATCCGAGCGCGATATGGGACAGCACGTCCAGTTCCCGCGGAGCCAGGCTCACCGCGTCGTCGGCGGCCGCCACACCCGACACCAGACGGGCGAGTCTGTCCGTGACGTCCCGCAGCCGCGCCCGCGCCGTCGCGTCGGAGACCGCCTGGGTGATCCCTCGCAGCTCCGCGTGCAGATCCCGGAGTTGTTCGGCGGCAATCACATTGGCGCTGTCGAGGGATTCCCGCGCGAAGGACAGGCGCAGCCGCCGATCCACCTCGTCGCGAATGGCCAGTTCCGTGCTGAGCCGCCGCGCGGCCTGCATCATCTCGTCGGCCACCCCGTCGCCGATCACCCCCGTCTCGCGATTGGCGACGTAGAGCACCGCCCGCGCCTCGCCCTTCACCACCACCGGCACCGCCACCACCGCGCGCAGGCCCTCCCCCAGCACCGGAACGTCGTAGTGGTGGGTGATGGTGGACGCCGAGCGATAGTCGGCCACCGAGCGCGGGCGGCCCGTCGCCACCGCCGAACCGCCCAGTCCGGAGCTGTGTGTGACCGCGAGCCCGCGCATGCTGTTGGTGCGGGTCCCGACGAACTCGCTGAGCACCAGCGTGCCGGCGTGCACTTCGCCACCGAAGACGACGGGCAGCTTGCTGAGCGCGGCGAGCGCGCGCAGCTCGGCGCGCAGGGCGTCGCCGTCGCTGGGGCGCAGGAGCCCGTCGGCGGCCGTGGTCATCGGGTAGCCCCTTTCGGGGGTAGTCGAGTCTGGGTGTGACGTAGATCCTACTGGTGTGACCGAGAGCACGAGCTACACCTTCGGAGTCTGGGACGCTCCCCTGCTGGGCGACACCATCGGGGCGAACCTGGACCGGACCACCGCGGCGCACCCGGACCGCGAGGCCCTCATCGACTACACCACCGGCATCCGCTGGACCTACCGCGAGTTCACCGACGAGGTGAACGCCCTGGCCCTGGGCCTGCTGGCGGCCGGGATCGGCAAGGGCGACCGGGTGGGCGTCTGGGCCCCGAACTGCCCGCAGTGGACGCTGACCCAGTACGCGACCGCCAAGATCGGCGCGATCCTGGTGAACATCAATCCGGCCTACCGGTCCCATGAGCTGCGCTACGTGCTGGGTCAGGCCGGGATCCGGTTGTTGATCGCGGCGCCCGCGTTCAAGACCTCCGACTACGCCGCCATGATCGACGAAGTCCGTCCGGAGTGCCCGGAGCTCGAGCAGGTGGTGCTGCTCGACAGCACCGAGTGGCGGGACCTGTTCGCCACCGGGCGGGCGGCGGAGCCCGACCTGCTGGCGGCGGCGCAGTCGGCGCTGTCCACCGACGATCCGATCAATATCCAGTACACGTCCGGCACAACGGGTTTCCCCAAGGGCGCGACGCTCAGCCACCACAACATCCTCAACAACGGCTATTTCGTCGGCGAGCTGTGCGGATACACCGAGCAGGACCGTATCTGCATTCCGGTTCCCTTTTATCATTGCTTCGGCATGGTCATGGGCAATCTGGCCGCCACCACGCACGGCGCGGCCATGGTGATCCCGGCCCCGGCCTTCGACGCCCGCGCCACCCTGGAAGCCGTTGCGGCCGAACGCTGCACCTCGCTGTACGGGGTGCCGACCATGTTCATCGCCGAACTCGCCGACCCCGACTTCGACGCCTACGACCTGTCCTCGCTGCGCACCGGCATCATGGCCGGATCGCCGTGCCCGGTGGAGGTGATGAAGCAGGTCATCGAGCGGATGGGCATGCGCGAGGTGAGCATCTGCTACGGCATGACCGAGACCTCGCCGGTCTCCACCCAGACCCGCCGCGACGATTCGCTGGTGCAGCGCACCGCCACCGTGGGCCGGGCCGGGCCGCACATCGAGGTCAAGATCGTGGACCCGGTGACCGGGGTGACGGTGCCGATCGGCACCTCCGGCGAGCTGTGCACGCGCGGCTACTCGGTGATGCTCGGCTACTGGGGTCAGCTCAAGAAGACCGCGGAGGCCATCGATTCCGCGCGCTGGATGCACACCGGCGACCTGGCCACCATGGACGCGGACGGGTACGTCGCGATCACCGGGCGGATCAAGGACATGGTGATCCGGGGCGGCGAGAACATCTACCCGCGCGAGATCGAGGAATTCCTCTACACCCATCCCGACATCCTCGACGCCCAGGTGATCGGCGTGCCCGACGCCAAGTACGGCGAGGAGCTGATGGCCTGGGTCCGATTGCGGCCCGGCGCGGCCGAGCTCACCGCCGAGACCCTGCGCGAGTACTGCACCGGCAAGCTCGCGCATTTCAAGGTGCCGCGTTACGTGCATGTCGTCGAGGAGTTCCCGATGACGGTGACCGGCAAGATTCGCAAGGTCGAGATGCGGGAGATCAGCGCGCGGCTGCTGGGGCTGACCGAGGAGAACGCATGAGCAACGCCAATACCGACGCCTACCGCGCGGCCCGTGACGGGCTGCTGGCCGCCGCCACCGACTACGACGCGGCGGTGCGGGAGTTCGAGTGGCCGCGGCTGGCCGGTGAATTCAACTGGGCCATCGACTGGTTCGACGTCATCGCGCGCGGCAACGATCGGCCCGCGCTCTGGATCGTCGAGGAGGACGGGTCGGAGCAGCAGGTCAGCTTCGCCGAGATGGCCGAGCGCTCGGATCGGGTGGCCACCTGGCTGGCCGGGCTGGGCGTCGGCAAGGGCGACCGGGTGATGCTCATGCTGGGCAATCAGGTCGAACTGTGGGAGGCCATGCTGGCTGTGGCCAAACTGGGCGCGGTCATCATGCCGACCACCGGCGCGCTGGGCCCGGCCGACCTGAGCGACCGGATCGAGCGCGCGGGAGCGCGTTTCGTCATCGCGAACCACGGCGATGCGGGCAAGTTCGACGAGGTGCCCGGCGACTACACCCGAATCGTGGTCGGCGGGGCGGCGTCCTCCGAGCGCACCGTCGGCTGGCGGGACTACGCCGAGGCGGCCCATGTCGAGTCCGCGGGCCCGTTCCGGGCGGTCACCGAGGTGACCGATCCGCTGCTGGTCTACTTCACCTCCGGCACCACCAGCAAGCCGAAGATGGTGCAGCACTCCCAGATCAGCTACCCGGTCGGTCATTTGACCACCATGTACTGGATCGGGGTCCGGCCCGGCGACACGCACCTGGCCATCAGCGCGCCCGGCTGGGCCAAGCACGCCTGGAGCTGCTTCTTCACGCCGTGGCTGGCCGAGGCGACCGTCTTCGTCTACAACTACGCGCGTTTCGACGCCGCCGCGCTGCTCGCGCAGCTACGCCGGGCCGAGGTGAACACGTTCTGCGCGCCGCCCACGGTGTGGCGCATGCTCATCCAGGCCGATCTGGGCGAGCGCCCGGCCGGGCTGCGCGAAATCCTCGGCGCGGGCGAGCCATTGAACCCCGACGTCATCGCGCAGGTCGAGAAGGCGTGGGGCCTGACCATCCGCGACGGCTTCGGCCAGACCGAAACCACACTCCAGGTGGGCAATACGCCCGGACAGCCGCTGGTGCCCGGCTCCATGGGCCGGCCCGCGCCGGGCGTGCCGGTGGCGCTGTTGGATCCGATCACCGGGCAGCTCGCCGACGAGGGCGAGATCTGCCTGGACCTGTCCGCGCGGCCGGTCAACCTGATGACCGGCTACCTCGGCGATCCCGAACGCAATGCCGCGGTCATGGCCGGCGGCTACTACCACACCGGCGATGTCGCGGCCCGGGACGCGAACGGCTACATCACCTACGTCGGCCGCACCGACGACGTGTTCAAATCCTCCGACTACAAGGTGTCGCCGTTCGAGTTGGAGAGCGTGCTCATCGAGCATCCGGCCGTGGTGGAGGCCGCCGTGGTCCCGCAGCCGGACGACACGCGGCTGGCCGTGCCGAAGGCATACGTTTCGCTGGCGGCGGGATGGGAACCCAACGCCGAAACCGCCCGCGCCATCCTCGAATACGCTCGCGACCACCTGGCCCCCTACCTGCGGGTCCGCCGGGTGGAGTTCACCGAACTGCCCAAGACCATCTCCGGCAAGATCCGCCGCGTGGACCTGCGCCATCGCGAGGAACAGGCGCACGCGGAAGGCGTCACCATCCCCACCGAATACCGCTACGAGGACGTACTGAACGACACCACCCGCTGAACCCGCCCCACCCCCACCACCCGCCCTGCCCCTGCGACAGATAGGAACACCCGTGTCCCACACCGTGGAATCCGCGACCGCCTACGTCATCGCCGCCCTGGAGGCCAAGGGAACCGCCTCCCGCGACGACTTCGACGTGTCCGGCATCGTCAGCGCCACGCACAACATCATGCAGACATGGGATTTCCGCGCGGTCGCCCGAGACCGCTTCTGGGGCATCGCCGCCACCTTCATCCGAGCCTGACGAGCGGGCTGGCTCACAGTTCCGCGAATTCCGGGTTTCCGGCCCGGAATTGCCCGCACCATTGGCACGTGCACACCTCCGACTCCGTGCTGCTGCCTCGCTTCGTGCTGTCCCGCGCCGCGTCGGCGGGCCTGGATCCGGCCCGCCTGGCGCGGGAAGCCGGGATACCGGGCTGGCTGCTGGCCGACGGGGACGCGCGGGTGTCGAGTGACTACTTCCCGCGTCTGTGGGAGCTTTTCGAGCACGAGCTCGGCGATCCGGAGGCCACGCTGCGCGCCACGGGCAGCTACCGGCTCGGCGAATTCGGGCTGATCGACTACCTGATCTCGACGGCGGACACGGTCGGCGCGGGGCTGGGGGTGCTCGGGCCCTACGTCGGCTCGATCTCCACCAACTTCCGCATCGAGCCCGGCACGCAGACCGAGACCGAATCCACCTTCGACGTCTACACCGTCAACATGGCGGGCCGCGGGCGCGATCTGTCGGTGCAGATGGCGCTGACCTCGCTGGTCTCGCGCATGCGCCAGATCACCGGGCAGCCCATGGATCCGGTGTGCGTCGAACTGCGCGAGCGCGCGCCGCGACGACTGGACGCGTTCACCGAGCAATTCGGCACGGCCCGTCTGGAATTCGGCGCCCCGATGGACCGCATCACCTATCGCAACACCGATTTCGAACGGCCGCAGATCACCGCGGACCCGATGCTGGCCGCGGTGCTGCGCCGCCACGCCGCGACCATGCCGCCGCCGCCCCCGCGCACCACCGAATGGCCCGACCGGGTGGCCTCGGTGCTGGCCGAGGTGCTCGACGGCTCCGACGCGCTGCTCGAACAGGTCTCGCGGCGGCTGTACACCAGCCCTCGCACCCTGCAACGCCGTCTCGCCGAATCCGGCACCACCTGGCGGCTGGAGGTCGATCGGGCCCGCAAACGCCATTTCGAAGACCCCGGGCCGGCGATACCGCCCACGGGCGGCACGCCATGACGCCCGGGAGCGACCGCGGAACCGGATTTCCAGCCTCGAAGGCGGACGGGTGACCGGATCGGACAGCGTGCTGCTGGCGCGCTTCGTACTCACCCGGGCCCGGTCCGTGGGCGTGGATCCGCGGGAGCTGGCGCGGGCGGCGGGGATCGGGCCGGGCGCGCTGGACACGTCGGCGGGAAGTGTTCCGGGGCAGTGTTATCCCCGATTGTGGGAGTTGTTCGAGCGCAGGGTGGACATGCCGCACGTGGGACTGCGGGCGGCCGAACGACATGGAATGGGGGAACTGGGGTTGATGGACTATCTGCTCGCGACCGCGCCGACGGTCGGCGAAGGCTTCCGGGCCGTAAGGGAATTCGGGTCGCGACTGTCGGACACCCGGCGGGTGGCCGTGGTCGCCGAGACCGATCGGCAGGTCACCTTCGCGCCACAGACGGCGGCGTGGGGCCGGGGCGCGGAGGTCGCCGCGCAGGCGAGTCTGGCCTTCCTCACCGGCCGGGCCCGGCTGGCCGCGCGAGCGCGGATCACGCCGGTGGCGGTCACTCTGCGGGAACGCGCGCCGCGGCGGCACGGACCGTATCGGGAGTTCTTCGGAACGACGGCAGTGGATTTCGGGGCCGAGACCGACAGCATGACGCTGCGCCGCGCGGATCTGGACCGGCCCCAGCATTCCGCCGATCCGGGGCTGGCCGCCGTGCTGCGCCGCGGCGCGGCGGTCGCGACCCTGTCCACGCCGCCCGCCCGGGCCTGGGTCGATCTGCTTGCGGCCGAACTTGATTCACTGAGTGATCCCGCCCCACCCGGATCCGATCGCGACACCGCGGACTTCCGGGCGGCGGTGTCCCTGGACACCGTCTCACTACTCGATATGGCGCGGCGGCTGGATACCAGCCCGCGCACCGTACAGCGGCGGCTGGCCGCGGCCGGAACCAGCTGGAGTCGGGAGCTGGCGAACGCTCGCCGCCGGGCCGCGTGGTGACGGGCGCCCGTGAACACTCGATCCGATTGTCACGACAGCATTCTCATGGCCCGGTTCGCGTTGCAGCGGGCGGTGCGGGCCGGACTCGACGCCGACCGGATCGCCCGGGTCGCGGGCGTGCCCACCTGGCGCGAGGGCGGTGAGGGCACCCGGGTGTCATCGCGCTACTGCCTGCGCGTGTGGGAGCTGATCGAGCGCGAGACCGGGGATCCCGATATCGCGCTGCGGGTGTCCGACCAGAGCACCACCGGCGAGTTCGGGCTGCTGGAATATCTGTTCCTGTCCGCGGCCACGCTCGGCGACGCGCTCGAGGCGTGCGTGCGCCATACCGGCAGTCTCAGCACGAGTTACAGCTTCCGCGTCGCCCGCCGCGACGAGCAGGAGGTCTGCTACGAGGTGTTGTCGCGGGTGGAGGAGTGCCGGGGCCGGGAACTGTTGATACAGGCGACTTTTGCGCTGCTCGTGGCGCGGGGGCGGGCAGCCACCCGCTACCCGGTGGTCCCGGTACGAGTGAGCTTCCGGCAGACCGCACCCGCCGATCTCGCCACCATCACCGAGCTGTTCGGCACCCGCGCAGTCGATTTCGGCGGCCCGGCGGACACCCTGACGCTGCGGTCGGCGGATCTGGCGTTGCCGATGAAGTCGGCCGATCCGGAACTGACGGCGGTGCTGCTGGCCTACGCGGCCACCCTGCCCGCCACTCCGGAGGTGGGGGTGACCTGGCTCGAGCAACTCGGCGACGCCATCGACCTGGCCCTCGCGGACGGCGCGGCGACCCTGGAAGTGGTTGCGCGGCGGCTGCTGACCTCACCCAGATCACTGCAACGCCGGCTGACCGAGGCCGGAACCACTTGGCGGCGTGAGGTGGATCACGCGCGCCGCCGCAGATTACAACGGGCCGAACATCTTCCGCGCGCCCAGCAGGCGGAATTCCTGGGCTACGCGGATCCGGCGAGCCTGCGGCGGGCGGTGCAGCGGTGGCGGGACCGCGGCGCTCCGGAACCCGAGGATCCGCGCTGAGGGGCCGAAATCGCACCTACCGTACGGTATTCCGGCTACCCCACAGCAAGGTTGGCGTGTCCCGGACTGGTTTGGCGCTTTCGGAACTCCCGCGCGGCGTGGACGGAAATCAGACTGGTCGGAAACGCCAGGACACTGTCACGCGTTCCCCCGGACCGGTACTCGATTGGAGCTTCCTCGTGCCCCACACCGCAGAAACCGCCACCGCCTACGTCGTCACCGCCGTGGAGGCCAAGGGCACCGCCACGCGGCACGACTTCGATATCAAGTCCATCGTGAGCACCACCCACAGCCTCACCGAGAGCTGGGACTTCCACACCGTGGACCCGAACATGTTCTGGAACATCGTCGCTACGTTCCTCGAGCACTGAGACCGGTTCCGCGCGGAGCGCGTCAGATGCCGTCGACCGAGAGCGTCGCGTTCATCAGACTCATGGCCGCCGCGCACGGATCGGGCCGCGCGGTGTGATCGCGGTTTCGCACCCACCAGGTGACGGTGCCGGTATCGGCCACCGTCACCGCGCAACCACCCGGATCCGCCGGATCCCGCCAGTACATGCCGCCGAAGTTCCGCACCACCAGCCGCTCGACGCGGTACCCGAACCGGTCGGCGATCCGCACCTCCCGTGCGAGCGTGTCGTCCCGCAGCCAGGCATAGGTGATATCGACCGCGCCGCCACCGGGATTGGTGGCGGTCCAGTCGCACACGGTGGGCGCGCTCTGCTGCCGCATCCCGGTGACGCCGATGGCGGCGGCCAGCTTCGAATCCTCCAGGGGGCCACAGCCCGCCAGCAGGTTCGGATCGGCCGCGGGGCGCACCTCGGCCTGCCGACCGGACTGCGAACATCCGGACAGGGCGGCGATCAACAAGGCCGCCACCGTGATTCGGATTCCCGGGCGCGCCATCAGCTCTGTCCCGCCTGCGCCAAGGTGGCCGCCGCCAGCTGTTCCACGCCCTGACAGGCGCGCGCGCTCGAGCGTTCGGTCCAGTCGATGAAGTCGGTGTCGCCGAACGCGACCGCGACCTCGCAGGATTGCGCACCGCGCCATTCGATGCCCGGCTGCCCGGCGATCCGGACGGTGGCGGGGCCGCCGGTGGTGACCTGGTCGCGGCGGGCCTGCAGCGAGCTGCCCCGGAACCAGTGGAAGATGACGGCGTAGTCCTCGCCGGCGGCGGGCTGCCAGGCGCAGCCGACCGCGTTGGCCGAAACCCGTTGCGCACCGGTCGATCCCGTGGCCTCGATCACCTGGGCGTCGGATACCCCGCCACACAAGCCGATGGTGTCCGGGGACGGCGCGGCCGCCTTGAGCGCGGCCGTCGTGGTCGCCGCGGCCCGCTGATCCGCGGAGTTCCCGCAGCCCGCGACCGCCAGCCCGATCAAGGCGATCCCCACCGCCGCGCGCATCGCTCTCGTCACGCGGACCAGACTAGGCGAATCGGGCCGACCGTGCGCGTACACACTTTGACAATTCATCGGGCCTTTACTACGTTCGATAACGCACCTCGATAGGCGAGGCTCCTGCACGAACACAGGCCACTGATCTGACGACGTCGAGAGACGCCCAAGGTTAGGACAGATTTCCCCGGATTAAGGGGTAATCCAAAGTGGCTTTCCGATTCGGAACACGTCGTGCAGTGCCGAAGCTCTGACGAGAGGGGTGTGCGTCCTTCCCCGGGTTCCCCGGGTCGACCTCCCCCGCGTGCGCTGATGAATCCGCGTATGAGCCAGGTGAGGAGGTACCGGTCGAATGACTACCGACGACGACCCCGGACCTCCCCTCGCGCACTCGTAATTTCCCGGTATTCGGCGACGCCATCCCCTTTTCGTGACTCGGCGGACGCCTATTTCCGCGTGCCCTTTTTCGATTAGATGCGGATTCATCCAATGACGCTCCAGATCACCATTCCCAACCGTCCTGAAACCCGGCAGCCGATGCCGCGTTCGCGAAAGCCGCTGCGCGCCGTCGACTTTCTCGTGCTCGGCGCGGCCGTGTTCCTGATCGCCGTGGCGCTGCGGCTGTTCCGCGATATGTCGGTGCCGTGGACGCCGGGCTCCGGGCCGGAGTCGGTGTCGACCGATCCCCGGGAACTGCCGTACTACGCGGCGCGCACCACGCTGCGAATGTTCCTCGGGCTGGCGGCCTCGATCCTGTTCACGCTGGTCGTCGGCCAGTGGGCGGCGCATTCCCGGCGGGCGGAGCAGGTGCTGGTCCCGATGGTGGACGTGCTGCAATCGGTGCCGGTGCTGGCGCTGGTCTCGATTACCGCGACCGCGTTCGTGGCGCTGTTCCGCGGCTCCTTCCTGGGCGCGGAGGCGGTATGCGTGTTCGCCATCTTCACCGCCATGGCCTGGAACCTGACCTTCGCCTACTACCAGGCCGTGCGCACCCTGCCGCGCGAACTCGACGACGCCGCCCGCATGCTGCGGCTCACCCGCTGGCAGCGGTTGTGGCAGCTGGAGGTGCCGGCCGCCATGGTGCCGCTGATCTGGAACGGGATGATGAGCTTCGGCGGCGCGTGGTTCATGCTCGCCGCGTCCGAGGTGATCACGGTGTCCGGGCGGGAGGAAGCGCTACCCGGCATGGGCAGCTTCATCGCGGCGGCGACCGCGCAGGGACAGGTCTCACGACTGCTGCTGGGGGCGTTGGTCATGGTGGCCACCATCGTCATCGTCAACGTGCTGTTCTGGCGGCCGCTCACCGCCTGGTCGGAGCGGTTCCGGGTGGAGCACACCGAAAGCGCCGAAGTCCCACGCAGTCTCGTGCTGGACCTGCTGCGCCGCAGCACGGTGCCGGGGCGGCTGGCGCGGGCGGCCCGACCGGCCGGCGCGGGGATCGATCGCGTCATGCGGGTGTTCGGGCGCAGCACCCGGTCCGCCTACGACGACCGGCCCGGCAGCCGGGCCGGGGACGTGATCTTCTTCGGACTGCTGCTGGCGGCGCTGGCCTGGGGCACCTGGACACTGGCCGCCTACTTCGAAAGGACCGTCGGGCTGGCCGAATTCGGGCCCGCCACCCTGATGGGCCTGGCCAGCCTGAGCCGGGTGATCGTGCTACTGGTGGTGTCCACCGTGGTGTGGGTGCCGGTCGGGGTGTGGATCGGGCTGAACCCGCGGGTATGCCGATTCGCGCAGCCGGTGGTGCAGGTGCTGGCCAGTTTCCCGGCGCAGTTCCTGTTCCTCTTCGTGATCGCGGCACTCACCTGGACCGGCATCTCACTGAACATCGGCGGCATCGTGCTGATGGCGTTGGGCGCGCAGTGGTACGTGCTGTTCAACGTGATCGCCGCGGCCGGGCAGATCCCGACCGACCTGCGCGAGGCCATGGACGATCTCGGCGTGCACGGGTGGCTGCGGTGGAAGTCGTTGATCCTGCCGGCGATCGCCCCCGGCTATGTGGTCGGCGCGATCACCGCGTTCGGCGGCGCCTGGAACGCCACGCTGGTCGGCGAGGTGGTCGAGGCGGGCGGCACCCACCTGCAGGCGTACGGGCTGGGCGCGTACATCACCAATGCCACCGCGGCGGACATGTTTCCGAAGGTGCTACTGGGCACCGTGGTGATGAGCGTCGTCACCGTGACCATCAACCGGCTGGTCTGGCGGCGGCTGCAGCGCCGCGCCGAACAGCGTTTCTCGTTGAGCTGAAAGAGTTTTCGAAAGGAGGACAACCATGTCCACCCCCATCCTCTCCGTCGATCGCGTCACCAAGCACTACACCGATCCCTCCGGGGCGGCGCTGCCCGTGCTCTCCGATGTCCGCCTGGAGCTGTGCGAGGGCGAGATCGTCGCGCTGCTCGGGCGGTCCGGCTCCGGCAAGTCCACGCTGCTGCGCATCATCGCGGGGCTGGTCGCGCCGTCCGCGGGCACGGCGCGGCTGCGCGGGGCCGAGATCACCGCGCCACACGCCGCCGGCGCCATGGTGTTCCAGAACTTCGCGCTGCTGCCATGGCTGACCGTGCGCCAGAACATCGAGCTCGGGCTACGCGCCCAAGGGGTTTCGGGCTGGGAACGCTGGGAGCGGGTCACCGACGCCATCGCCATGATCGGCCTCGGCGGATTCGAGGACGCCTATCCCAAGGAGCTCTCCGGCGGCATGCGCCAGCGGGTCGGATTCGCGCGGGCCCTGGTGCTGCGGCCGGAGGTGCTGCTCATGGACGAGCCGTTCTCGGCGCTGGACGTGCAGACCGCGGCGAACCTGCGCGGTGAGCTCATGCGGCTGTGGGCCGAGACCGCGTTCCCGACCAAGACCATTCTGATGGTCACCCACGACATCGAGGAGGCGGTGCAGCTGGCGGACCGAATCCTGGTGCTGGACCACAATCCCGGCCGGATCAAGGGCGAGATCCGGGTGCCGCTGGACCCGCCGCGCGATCCGCGCTCGCCCGCCTTCCAAGCCCTGGTGGATCGCGCCTACCGGCTGCTCGTCGACACCGGCTCCCCCGAGCGCGCCCGCGACTCGGCGGCCTGACCCTCAGTCCGCGCGGCGGGCGCGGGCGCGACGCTTGCCCTCGTGCATGGCCTGCACCCGCGCCACCGGGATGGTGTGGCCCTCGGCGATCAGATCCGCTGGGAGCGTTTGCGGTTCGGGCATGGACTCGGCCCAGGGATCACGGTCGCCGAGGATCGCGGCGGCGGTGCGCACGGTGAAATCGCGCGGATCGACCTCCGGCAGGTCGGCCCAGCCGACCGGGAACGACACCGTCGCGCCCGGCCGCACCCGCGGGCTGTACACCGACACCACCGTCGCCCCGCCCGCCCGGGTGGAGTCCAGGAAAACCTTGCCGCCCCGGTCTTCTCGAATGAAGGCCGTGGTGGCCAGGTCCGGGTCGAGCCGTTCGGCGCGCGCCGCGATGGCCCGGGTCGCCGCGGCCGCGTCCTCGATATCGATCCCCGCCCGCACCGGCACGAAGATGTGCACCCCCTTGGACCCGCTGGTCTTCACCGCCCCCGCCAGCCCGTCGTCGGCCAGCGCCCGCCGAATCAGCTCGGCCGCGGCCACCGCCCGCGAAAAGGGCTGCCCCGGTTCGGGATCGATATCCAGCACGAGATGCGTTGGCCCACCGGAATAGTCGACCAGATCCTCGGCCAGCAGCAGCGTCACGTGGTACTCCACCGCCCGCTGATTCCCGAACCACAGCAGCGTCCGCACGTCGTCGCACAAGGCGTACGACACTTCCCGTTTCGAGCTCCCGGCCCACAATGTCTTCCGCCGCACCCACTCCGGCGTGTACTTCGGCAGATTCTTCTGCATGAACGGTTCCTGCCCCGGCCGCACCCGCACCACCGACAACGGCCGCTCCCGCAGCGCCGGCACCATCCGCTCCCCCACCGCCTCGAGATAGTCGATCAGCTCCCCCTTGGTGGCCCCCGCCCCGTCGAACAGGGGACTGTCCAGACTGGAGAACTTCAGGCCGGCCCGCGCGTCTTCGCCCATCGGCCCACCATGCGTCAGCACCGCACGCCCGTCAACCATCCCGGCCGTGAAATAGGGTTGGTGGCCGTGGGTAAGCCGAATCGCAAGCATCGGGCCGCCAAGTTGCGCGCGCAACTGGGTGGCGTCCGCTTCCTGACCAGCGAGGGCGAGCAGGCGACCGCGCAGGAAGCCGGGAACGCGGTGCTGGCGGCCGCCATGGCCGCGGCACGGGTGGGTGCGGGGAGCAAGACGGCTCGGGGGGATGCCGGGATCGCGGGGCGGTTCGCCGACGAGGTCGCCGAGAGCGGGCTGCCGGATCACATTGTCGGATCCGGGGTGCACCTGGCCGGGCGGCATGTCATTCGACGGGTGTTCCAGCACGGGTGGCTGCCCGGGGATGTGCACGAGGCGGCGGTGCGGCGGGTGGACGAGTTCGCGGTCGGGTTCCTCGTCGATGTGATGGCCGATCAGGTGCGGCCGTTCGCGGCCGAGACCATGGATGAGACGTGGGTCGAGCAGCTCGACGCGATCGAGGCTCGGGTCTGGTGGTCGGACGCGGAGCCGTTCTTCGGGCAGTGGACGGCCAAGCACCTGCTGACCGCGCGCGAGGCGATCACGACCGTGGTCGAGGCGCTGGCATTGCTGCTTCTGCTGCCGGAATTGGAGCTCATCAGGCCGTTGCCGGGCACCGCGCGGCCGCGGGCGGGGGCGCATCACCACGTCGACGAGAAGGTGCTCGGGCGAGTGCGCGGGTTGCTCGCGAAGGCCGAATCGACCCCCTTTCCCGAAGAGGCCGAGACCTTGTCGGCCAAGGCGCAGGAGCTGATGACCAAATACGCGCTCGATCGGGTGCTGGTCGACGCCGACACCGCGGTTCCCGATCTGCCCGGGGCGCGGCGGATCTGGCTCGACACCCCTTATGTCGACGCGAAGGCGCTGCTGGTGGACGTGGTCGCCAAGGCCAATCGCAGTCGCGCCATCGTGGCCTCGGAGTGGGGGTTCGTCACCATCGTCGGGGACGACGCGGATCTGGAGGCGATCGAGCTGCTGACCACCTCGTTGCTGGTGCAGGCCACCCGGGCGATGATCGCCAGCGGGCAGGACACACCCGGCGACGGGGCGCGCAGCCGGATGTTCCGGAAATCGTTCCTGGTCGCCTACGCCACCCGCATCGGGGAGCGGCTCGCGACGGCCACCGCGGCCACCATCGCCGAATCACCCGACTCCGAACGGCTGCTGCCGGTGCTGGCCTCACATCAGATCGCGGTCGACGCGGCCTTCGAGGCGCTGTTTCCGCAGGCCCGCAATCGCGGCATCACCATCCGCAGCGCCGAGGGCTGGGATGCGGGACGGGCCGCCGCCGACCGCGCGCAGCTCGACGCGCGGCGGCCGATCGGCAGGTGATCACCCGCACGATCCAGCCGGTCGGTCTCGAGTCCATGACGGCGCGAGCAAACCCGACAAGAACACGTTACAGTCTGGCCGTGAAATATCTTGTGGGATGCGCAATGGCCCTGTCGTTCGCGGCGACGGGTTCACCGGTAGCGCAGGCGGATTCCGCACCGACCTGTACCGACACCCCGAATTCGTACACCGCCGGCTGGCAGACCGGCTGGGCGTCGTACCAAGCCGCGGAGAAGAGCGGAAACTCCGGCTCCGCTTCGCGCACGGTCGACCTGCCGATCACCATCAACGCCCCGATCGACAAGGTCTGGGCGGTCTACTCGAACCTGCGCAACGACATCGGCCGCCACCCGTTCCTCAAGGACATCATCACCCACCGCACCTGCACCGACGGCGTCAGCACGACCATCGACTTCACCGCGCTGGAGAACGTCCCGATGGGCTCGGTCGACTACCCCGCGAAAACCCAGGCCGAACAACGCCTCTTCCCGGCCGACCGGTACTACCTCACCGACAGCTATGACACCCCCGGTGTCATCACGCATCAGAAGGTGACTTTCACCGACAACGGCAACGGCACCACCTCGGTGAACGAACACATCACCTTCAGCTCCAACCCCTTGCTGCTCAACTTCACCGTCACCAACGGCGTCTCCTCACACCAGGCGTACCAGGCGGCCCTGAAGCGGGACATCGAAAACGGCACCCTCTGACCGCCCCGAGGCGCAGCCCACGAAAAGGCCCGGTCCGTACAGGACCGGGCCTTTCGCATGCGACGCCGCGGTGCGTCTTCTCACGTACCTTCCTCAGAGGCACCAAACCAAGTCTGCGGATCCCGGCAACGGGAACGTGAAACAGATGCCGACCGACCCGTCCACGGGCGTAGCCTGCGGTTCGCTGGCCGATGCCACCGACGCTCCGGCGACACCGAGCGACAGCACGACCGCGGTCGCGGCCACTGTCCCGACGATTCTTGCAATCATTTGATCAACTCCTTGCACCATTTTCCGAGGAAGTCTTTCATCTTCAACGGTAGCCAGGAGTTTCCTCAGCCGTAACCGTCGACACTGACCCTGAACAGTGGTGGACACTCTCCAGTACCTCCACTGAGGGCCCATCGCCGGCGACCCGGATCTGGTTCAGGCGTGCAGGGGACCGATGAAGGTCCCCGGATGCGTCGCGCCCTGCGGCCACACCATGATCGCACCCAGTTCCGCCGGCCACGCGGCACGCAGCTGGGTCGTGGAGTCCGGTGGAGTGAGAACCACCTCGCTGGGCGTGCTGGTGCCGGTGGCATAGGTCAGCGTACTCGCGGCCCGACCGCCGGGAGCGAGGCTCACACGCTGCGGCTGCTGGCCCGTCCGCGGCAGCGAGGCGGGACCACCCTGGTCACCCACGGCGCCCAGATCCACCCCCGGAAAGCCCTGCAGGACACAGGATTCGCCACCCGCGTTGACGAGCACGAGACTCGCGGTGCGCTGACTGGCCCCGGCCTGCGCGGGCTCGGCGCGCACCGTCAACCGCAATTGCGAAGCAGCGCACCAAGGTTCGTCCGCCTGCGCCTGCCCGGCCGCGACGAGAGGCACCACGCCGCCCACCGTCGCCGCGAAAACTACCGAAGCCACTGCCCTGGAACGCATCTACCGACCCTCCGAATCATTGTGATCGACCATCACCCTTCTGGAGGGACCTTGCGATCGGCTGAAGATCGACTGAACACGCCAACGGGTCCACAAGGCTCCGGACCCACACCGCTCGAACCCGCGTATCGCGACTACATTCGACGCGAGGTGCGAGACACCGAATAGCTACTGCGGCTCGAGTTTCGAGCCGCAGTAGGTCAGTACAGTTTCCTTTGTCACCACGACCCCTCTCAGCATCAGGATGGGATACCTGCTGGGTCTGTATTGGACGAATTGGACTGGCTTGTTGTCCCGAATGAACAAGTAGTACCCATCCGATGGGTCGTCGGACGTAGCAGATGTCGGGGGCAGACCCTTCCAGCAGTACCGGGCGTCTGGGCACGGGAATTCAGTTCGTCCTGGTTGGTGTGCTCGCCGACATCGACCATCCGATCCCAGTCGTCGGACCAACCCGCGGCCGGAAAACAAAAGAGCCACAGGTCAATGACCTGTGGCTCTGTCGTGGAGTGGAGCTAAGGGGACTCGAACCCCTGACCCCCACACTGCCAGTGTGGTGCGCTACCAGCTGCGCCATAGCCCCATGTTCACTTTTCCGCCAGCCGGGCGTTGCCCTGCTTGCTTGAACGAAGTTACACGACCGGTGGTGAACAAACCAAATCGCCTGGACAAGAGCTGGCGGCGGCGATCTTTCGGAGGTACTCTCGAACGCATGTTCGATAGCCGAGAGGTGGAGGCGATGGGCGAGGACGAGCTGGTCGACGCGCTGCGGCGGGCACATGGGGCGGCGGCGTTCGCCCAGGCGGCGGAAATCACAGCGGTTCGCGAGATGTATCGACGGCATCGGGCCGCGAACGCCGCGCCGGGCGCCGGCGGGGTGCGGGCCGGGGAGTTCGCGGCCGCGGAGATCGCGGTAGCGGTGCAGGTGCCCGAGGGGGTGGCGGCGGCGCTCATCGATATCGGGCTCGCACTGGACTCACTACCCCAGACCAAGCTGGCGTTCGCGGCGGGGCGGATCGACCTGTCGCGGGTCCAGGTGATCGCGGACTGCCTGCGCGGGATGGCGCGGGACATACGAGAAGTGCTGGAGCCCAAGCTGATCGACGCGGCGCTACGGTCGGACCCGGTGCGGTTGCGGCAAACGGCGCAGCGCTGGGTGACGCGGCTGGATCCCGACGGTGAGACGCGCCGGCGCGAGGCCAGGGAACAGGATCGGGATGTTCGGATTCGCGCGGTGCAGGACGGGATGGCCGTGTTCGACGGGCTGCTGCCCGCCGCGGGGGCGCAGGCGCTGGCCATGCGACTGCGGGAGATGAGCCTGCAGGTGTGCGAGGACGATCCGCGCACCATGTCCCAGCGCCGGGCCGACGCGCTCATCGCGCTCGCCGACGGTTCGGGCCGCCTGCACTGCGAGTGCGGCAAGGAACTCGACTGCCCCAAGGCCGCCACCCCCGCCACGCCCCGCCGTCCACTGATCCAGGTCGGGGTCTCCGCCGAAACCCTCCTCGGCCTGCGCGACGACCCGGCCTTCCTCTCCGGCTACGGCCCCATCGACGCCGCCCTGGCCCGCTCGCTCGCCGAGCACGCCCGCTTCCAGGTCATCCCCGAGTATTTCCCGGACGACGCCGAAGGCCCCAGCGCAGACGACACTCCCGCGCCGCCCTCGGCAACAGTGGAATCGAGTCCGGGAGAAAGCATCGCGGAGACAAAGGTATCGGTCGCAGCGGGCGGTGTTCCGAGCCCGCGCCGGACACGACGGACTCGAATCGCCGCCGAAGCCCCGTGGGAGCGAGCCGCGGCCGCCCACCTGCGTGAGCGTCGTGCGCAAGACGATGCCCCGACGACGCCGCGCGTGGATCGCGGCCGCCTCACCACCGAAACCCCCGCGGCCCCCGACAGCCCTGCCGCGCAGGAACGTCCCACCACGCCCGTCGAGCCGGCTCCCCCATCCGCGCCACTGCGCAAACACACCAAAACAGCCGCGGTGCGCCCCTTCTCGAACGCTCCCGCCCGCGAGGTGCGGGCCCTCGACGGATTCTGCCGCTTCCCCGGCTGCACCATGCCCGCCGCGGAGACCTCACTCATCCAGTTCGGCCCGCTCCCCCACCTGCCCGCGCACCCGAACTCCGCCTTCCGCGCCGTCCTGTGCACCCACCACAACCGCCTGAAATCACTGGCGGACAAGGGAAAACACCCGTGGCGGGTCTACCTCGCCGACTCCGACCGCATGCGCTGGATCGATCCGAGCGGTGAAACCCACGAAACCATCCGCGAAGGCGCCCGCTATCTCTTCCCCCACACCGACATAGACGCCCCCGCCAAACCACCGCGTCTCCGCCCGGTCCCCACCGAACCCGCCACGGCCGGAAGCCATTTCACCACCGACCTGGCCTACCCCCTCGAATCCCACGTCCTCATCCACCCCCAGTTGTCCCGCACCACGGCCGACAACGACATCCCCGAATCCCCCACCCACCCGGTCCCCCACTGACCGCGCACCACCCCGAACCACGGGGCCGAGCCGCCAGCTCGGCCCCCTGCCCGGGGTGCGGCTCACATGCTCCGTTCCCCTGCTGGGCCGCACCCCACCCAATCCGTAGCACGGCATCCGTGAATGCCGCCGAATGCGAGAGGCCGGGCGGTCAACTCTGTCGGAGTCGACCGCCCGGCCCGCGTCGAATGCTCGAAGACCGCTGTTCCGCAGCCTACTTCGCGGCGTCGAGGACCCAGTCCGCGTTGCCGCGGTCGACCTTCTTGCCGTCGAGGAAGACCGACGGGGTGGCGGCCGGACCGTTCAGGGCGTCACCGAGAGCCTTGAGGGCGGCGGTGGCGTGGGCCCGGGCGGTGTCGGCGCGATCGCCGGAGGTGATGCACTTGGCGACGGAGTCGCTCGCGCCCGCTTCCTTGGCGATGGCGGCGAGTTCCTTGTTGTCGTGGTCGGAGCCGCCCTCGGCGGGCTGCTTCGTGGTGAAGAGCAGCTCGTGGAACTTGGCGTACACCGGGCCGTTCCCGTCCTGCGCCACGCATTCGTTGGCGGCGACGGCGCGGGTGGAGTAGTCCTTGCTGCCCGAGCGGGAGTCGAGGAAGTTCACCAGCCGGTACCGCACCGCGATCTTGCCCTGGTCCACCTGCTGGGCGATCTCCTGGCCGTTGACCTTCTCCATCTGGCCGCACGCCGGGCACAGCGGATCCTCGTAGATGTCAAGGGTTTTCGCCACCTTGGGCTTGCCCAGCACGATGGCCCCGTCGGAGTCCAGCGCCACTTCCACGGCCGGATCGTGCGCCGACCCGTACCCGTCGTTGCGCACCGCGTCACCGCCACCGCGATTCCACTGGAACACCGCGAACACGATCAACGCGATCACCACCACCGCCACCCCGGCCAGTGCGTAGGTGGTCTTGCTCGAGACCGGCTGCGGCGTGTGCTTCGAAGTCGGATTGCTCACCCGCACCACTCTGCCCGACACCCCCGTCCCGCCGATACCCACCCCTAGCGGTCGACGGCGATGGCGGCTTCCTTGCGGCGCAAGGTCTCGGGCACGATCAGCCAGACCGCGGAAGCGGAGGCGAGGAGGATGCCGGTGACGCCGAGAGCGACGCCGTAGGAGACGCGGTCGGCGAGCAGGCCGATGGCGTAGGGGCCGAGGAAGGTACCCAGGTCGGCGGACATCTGGTAGCCGGCGAGGACCGGACCGCCGCGGCGGCCGGGGCCGATGATGTCGGCTACGGCAGCCTGCAGGGCGGGGGTGAACATGCCGGATCCGACGCCCGCGAGGGCGGAGGCGGCCAGGAGCCAGGGCAGGGTGGCGGCGAGGCCGATGCCCGCGGTGCCGACGGCGCACACCAGGGTGCCGGCGATGAGGAAAGGTTTGCGGCCCAGGGTGTCCGACCAGCGGCCGGAGAGGAACAGGACCGAGGCGTTGCCGAGCGCGAACGCGGTGAGGGCCACGCCCGCCAGGGCGGCGTCCTGTTTCAGGACCTCGACGACGATCAGGGGGACCAAAGCCATGCGGACGCCGAAGACGGCCGCGCCATTGCCGAAGTTGGCCCAGAGCGCGGCCCGGTAGGCGGGGCGGGCGGCGGCTTCGCGGAAGGACATGCTGGGGGCGCCGTCGGATTTCTCCGGGAGCGCCAAAGGGGAATCGCGCAGGGCCACATAGACGATGAGGCTGGCGATGAGCAGCGCTACGCAGTAGATCAGGAAGGGCGCGCGCAGGCCCAGGAAGGACAGGGCGCCGCCGACCAGCGGCCCGCTGATGGAGCCGATCAGGAAGCTGGTGGAGTAGACGCCGGAGACCCGGCCGCGTTCGGCGGGCGGGGACATGCGGATCACCAGACCCAGGGAGGACACCGTGAACATGGTGGATCCGATGCCGCCCAGCGACCGCAGCACCAGCAGCTGCCAATAGCTTTGCGCCAGCGCGCACGCGCCGGTGGACACCGCGACGATCAGCAGGCCGGTCAGGTAGACCGGGCGCTCACCCAGTTTCTGCAACAGCCGCCCGGCCATCGGGGCGAAGAGCAAACGCATCAGCGCGAACGCGCTCACGATGAACGAGGCCGCCGCCACCCCGACATCGAAGCTGCGGGCGAACTGCGGCAACGCCGGTGCGACCAAACCGAACCCGATGGCGATGGTGAAGGCCGAGCCCACCAGCACCCAGATCTCCACCGGCAGCCGCCGCCGCGTCTCCAGCACCGCTTCACTCACCGGCCCGCACCTCGCGCTCACCTGGTCGCGCGATCGCCCCGGTACACCGCGACAACTCCACCGCACACACCGATCCACTCATCCGAAACACCCGGCCGAACGCCGTACTACTCACCGGACAACGCGTGTCCGACGATCTCCTCCGCGGCCGCCTGCACCTGCACGAGGTGCTCGGGGCCCTCGAAGGATTCGGCGTAGATCTTGTACTTGTCCTCGGTCCCCGAGGGCCGGGCCGCGAACCACGCGTTCTCGGTGGTGATCTTGAGCCCGCCCAGGGCCGCCCCGTTGCCGCGGGCGCGGGTCTGGATGCCGGTGATGGGTTCGCCGGCGATTTCGGTCGCGGTGATCATGTCCGGCGTCAACGCCGCGAGGCGGGTCTTCTGTTCCGCGGTGGCGGTGGCGTCGACGCGGGCGTAGGCGGGTGAGCCGTAGCGCTTCTCGAGTTCGGTGTAGCGGGTGGAGGGGCTCTGCCCGGTGACGGCGGTGATCTCCGCGGCCAGCAGGGCGAGCAGGATGCCGTCCTTGTCGGTGGTCCAGACGGTGCCGTCCATGCGCAGGAACGAGGCGCCCGCGGACTCCTCACCGCCGAAAGCGAGGCTGCCGCTGAACAATCCGGGCACGAACCATTTGAACCCGACCGGCACCTCGTACACGTCGCGACCCAGCACGCCGACCACACGGTCGATCATGGAGGACGTCACCACGGTCTTGCCGATCTTGGTCAGGGCGTCCCAGCCCATCCGGTTGGCGATCATGTATTCGATCGCCACCGCCAGGTAATGGTTCGGATTCATCAGTCCCGCATCGGGAGTCACGATCCCGTGCCGGTCCGCGTCCGCGTCGTTGCCGGTGGAGATGTCGTAATCGTCGCGAATCGCCACGAGCGAGGCCATGGCGTAGCGCGAGGACGGATCCATCCGGATCCGCCCGTCGGCGTCCAATGTCATGAACCGCCAGGTCGGGTCGACGAACGGGTTCACCACCTCGAGCTCGAGGTCGTAGCGCTGCCCGATCTCCTCCCAGTAATCCACCGACGCCCCACCCATGGGGTCCGCGCCCAGCCGAATCCCGGCGCCGCGAATGGCGTCCAGATTCAGCACGTTGGGTAGGTCCGAGATGTAGCGGTCCAGATAGTCGTAGCGCTCCACGTTGGTGGCCAGCGCGTGCGCCAGCGAGGTGCGCTTGACCTCGGCGAGCCCCGTGCGCAGCAGCTCGTTGGCGCGCGCGGCGATGGCGTCGGTGGCGATGGTGTCGGCCGGGCCGCCGTGCGGCGGGTTGTATTTGAAGCCGCCGTCGCGGGGCGGATTGTGCGAGGGCGTGACCACGATGCCGTCGGCCTGATGCCGGGTGCCGCCGCGGTTGTGCCGCAGCACGGCGTGGCTCAAAGCCGGTGTCGGCGTGTACCTGTCGCGGGCATCGATGACCGCGGTGACATCGTTGGCGGCGAGCACCTCCAGGGCGGTTGTCCAGGCGGGCTCGGACAGCGCGTGCGTGTCCCGGGCCAGGTACACCGGTCCGGTGATGCCCCGCGAGGCCCGGTATTCCACGATGGCCTGGGTGATGGCCAGGATGTGCGCCTCGTTGAACGCGCAGTCCAGGCTGGATCCGCGATGCCCGGAGGTGCCGAAGGAGACCAGCTGCGCGGGATCGGCCGGATCCGGGATCCGGCTGTAGTAGGCGGTCACCAGGTGCGCGATGTCCTCGAGGTCCGTGGCCCGTGCCGGTCGCCCAGCTCGATCATGGGCCATGCTCGCACCTCCCTTCCGTATCGCCTGCGCCCGGCTGGTCATCAGGATCACGGCCGTACCCACTGCCCGAATCGGACACCGAGGTAGACCGCGGCCAGGCTCGCGCCGACGCCGATCACGACGTTCGCCACCGCATAGCTGTACGCGCCCTCCTCGGCCAGTCGAACCGTTTCGTATCCGAACGTACTGAACGTGGTCAGCGCGCCGCAGCAGCCCGTTCCCACGGCCGCGAAGAGCCAATGGTTTGCTCCCGCACCGATCAACGCGCCGAGTACGGCCGAACCGCCCATGTTCACCGTCAGTGTGCCCAGTGGGAGAACACTATCGAATCGAAGGGCCAACGCGCGATCCACCAGATATCGGGCGGGCGCCCCGACGACCGCGCCGACCATCACCAGCACCGCGGTCACCGCCGCACCCCGTCGAAGACGTCGACGGGCGAGAGCGCCACGGTCAGCGAATCCAGCAGGTCCGCATTGGTTTCCACGAAAGCGCGCAACCGGTCGGTGTCGTCGATGATCATCACCATCACCGGCAGCCGCTCGGCCAGATCGAGCAGTCGGGTGGTGTGGATCTGGGAGGACACCCCGTACCCCTCGACGCCGCGCCACACGCTCGCCCCGGCCAATCCGGCATCCCGGGCACGCCGCACGATCTCGTGATAGCGGGGCCGATGCCGATAGGTGTCGTCCTCGCCGAGCAGCACCGTCAGCCGCGACGCCGGTATCCACCGCCGGACCGCGTCGGTGTCGGACTCCGTGCTCATCGTCCTGCCCCCAATCGTCGCGCCGTTCCCGATATCCATCGTGTCGCACCCACGCCCAGCACGACCGCGATCAGCCCGGTCACCACCGTCCCCCCGAGGTACCCGAGCCCGTAGCCGATTCGGCCCGATTCGAGCAGTGTACGAACTTCCGCGGCGAAGGTGGACATGGTGGTGAATCCGCCCAGCACACCGACGCCCAGGAACGGCCGCAGCAGCCGGTGCGCCGCCCAGATCTCGGTGATGCAGACCATGAGTACCCCGATGAGCGCACAACCGATCACGTTGACCGCCAAGGTGTGCCACGGCATCGGGCCGCGCTGCGGCAGCCACACGCTCATTCCGTAACGCGCCACCGCCCCGACCGCGCCGCCCAGGGCGATGACGCCCAGCAGGGCGACGTCGACGCCCGCGGTATTCGCCGCCATCACCCTCCCGTCGATTCGCGTGCACAATCGCTGCTGTCTGGCGTGTTGCTGAGCCCGAACAACAGCCCGGAACTGCGAGGATAGTGCGGCTTGCCCGGTGTTGTCCCATCGGCCTCGAGGAGAGCCAAGTTGGCGGTGCGCCAGTCGATCAGAAAGATGCTGGTCCAGACCTTCGGAATCGCCGCGGCCCTGGTGGCCGTCGTGGCGGCCGCGCCCGCGGCGCACGCCGGGGCGATCTTCCCCGTCCGTGATCCGGACGGGTTCTACTACGCCGCAGGGAATCTCGACGCCGTCGGAAACGGCGACGTGCTGAACTCCCGCCAGGTGCCCGTGCACCCGTTCCCCGGGGCGACGGTGTGGCAGATCCTGTTCCGGTCCACCAATTCCACCGGCGCGCCGATCGCCGCGGTGACCACGCTGATCTCCCCCGGCCCCGGGCCGCGACCGCTGCTGTCGTATCAGCCGTTCGTGAATTCCCTGGGCCTGCAATGCGCGCCGTCGCACAGCCTGTTCGACGGCAGCATGAAGGAGGCGTCGGCGTTCCCGCTGCTCCTGGCCAAGGGCTGGGCGATCGCGGTGCCCGATCACCTCGGACCCGACAGCGCCTACGGCGCGGCCCGCATGGGCGGCCAGATCACCCTGGACGGGATTCGCGCGGTGCAGCGGTTCGCGCCCGCGGGGCTGGGCGTCGGACCGGTCGGCCTGGCCGGATACTCCGGCGGCGCGATGGCCACCGGATTCGCGGCCGCCATCGCCCCCGACTACGCGCCCGAGCTGCCGATCGTCGGCGTCGCTACCGGTGGCGTACCGGTCAATCCTGGCAAAATGGCCATACAGGCCGGTAATACGCCGCAGTCGCTGTTCGGACTCGGCTTCGCGGTCGCCACCGGGATGGAACGCGAGTACCCCGGCGAGATGCAGCTCGACAGCTCACTCACGCCCTACGGCTTCTGGATGCGCGACCGGATCGCCAATTCCTGTGTGGACGACATCATTTCCGTCGGCGCCGACCACAGCATGGGCGAAGTCTTCAACCCGGGCAAGGAGAACGATCCGGCACTGATCCGCACCCTGCACGAGAACGCGCTCGAGATCGTGCCCGAGCTGATCCACCAGCCGCTCTACGAATGGCACGGCGGCAACGACCAAGTGCCGCTGGATCTGGCCCAGCGCACCGCGGGCCGCTACTGCGCCGCCGGGACGCCGGTCCAGTTCGACGTCATCCCGGGCGCGGACCACGGCGCCGCCATCTTCCCCGGCACGGTCAACGCCATGAACTACCTGTCCGACCGGTTCGCGGGCCTGGCCCCGCCCTCCAACTGCCGCTGATCGCGGTGGGAAGAAAACGAAGCGGCCCCGCTCGGATCGGCGAGCGGGGCCGCTTCCCTGACCGGACCACGGTGTCCAGGGGTTCCCATCTCAGTGGGCGGGTTCGAATCTCAGTGCGCGAGAACGGGTTCGCCCTCGGCCGGGACCGGTACCTTGTTCGGCATGATCAGCCCGGTGACCACCGCGCCGACCACGAAGATCGCGGCGGCCCACCAGAAGGTGGTGGTGTAGCTCTGCACCGCCGCCTCGGCCAACACCCGCGGCGACGGCGGAACGTGCCCGGCCACATAGTCGTTGAACGAGGTCGCGGCCAGCGTGCTCAGCAGCGCGGTGCCGATCGAGCCGCCCACCTGCTGGCTGGTGTTCACCATGGCCGAGGCGACGCCGGCGTCGGCGTGCTCCACGCCCGCGGTCGCGCCGCTGAACGCGGTGGACATCGCCATACCCAGGCCCAGGCCCATCAGCAGCAGGCTCGGCAGGATGTGGCTCGCGTAGCCGGTGTCCACGCCGATCCGGGTCAGCAGCGCCATTCCCAGTGTGGCGAGCAGGAATCCGGTCACCACGGTCACCTTCGGACCCACCCGCGGGATGAGCAGCGCGGGCACCGTGGTGGAGGCGGCGACCATGCCCGCGACCATCGGCAGGAAGGCCACGCCGGTGCGGATCGGCGAGTACCCCAGCTGCTGCTGCATGTAGTAGGTGAGGAACAGGAACATGGCGAACATGCCGATGCCGATGGTGAACACGGCGACGTAGGACGCGCCGCGGGTGCGGTCCAGCACCACGCGCAGCGGCAGCAGCGGGTGCGCGACACGCTGTTCCAGCCACACGAACACGCCCAGCAGCGCGACGCCGCCGATCAGGAAGGCCAGGGTGACGCCGTTGGTCCAGCCGTCGGATTCGGCGTGCGAGAAGCCGTAGACGATGCCGAACAGAGCGGCGGTCACGGTCACCGTGCCGGGCAGGTCCAGCTTGGGACGGGTGGTGGCGGTGTGCTTGGCCAGCAGCAGTACCGCGCCGACCAGCGCGACGGCCGCGAAGACCAGGTTCACGTACATCACCCAGCGCCACGAGGCCCATTCGGTGAGCGCGCCGCCCAGCAGCAGGCCGAGTGCGCCGCCCGCGCCGGCGATGGCGCCGAAGATGCCGAAAGCCTTTGCGCGCTCGGCGGGTTCGGTGAAGGTGACGGTCAGCAGCGAGAGCGCGGCGGGCGCGAGCAGTGCGGCGAACACGCCCTGCGCCACGCGGGAGCCGACCAGCACCTCGAAGTTGCCGGCCGCGCCGCCGACCGCGGAGGCGACCGCGAAGCCGACCAGGCCGGTGATGAAGGTGGTACGGCGGCCGAACAGATCGGAGAGCCGTCCGCCGAGCAGCAGCAGCGAGCCGAAGGCCAGCGCGTAGCCGGTGATGACCCACTGCCGGTCGCCGTTGGAGAAGCCGAGATCGGCCTGCGCGTGCGGGAGCGCGATGTTCACGACGGTCGCGTCGAGCACGACCATCAGCTGGGCGACGCCGAGTACGGCGAGCACCCACCAGCGCAGGGCGTGCGAACCGCGCCGTCCTGCCTTGTCCTCGGTCACAGCCGGGGCTGTGACGTCTTTCTCGAGCGCTGTCGTCATGGTTGGTGTCCTCGTCCCCTAGACTTAGTGGAGAAACCATCTCCGCTTACCGATCAAGCTACCAGCTAAACGGAGATAACTCCTCCGGATAATCCCGATTGCTGATAGGATTAGCCTGTGAATCACGTCACCACCGCGCCCCCACCTCGGCGTCTGCGCGCGGACGCCGCCCGCAATCAGCAGCGCATCATCGCGGCCGCCCGCGAGCTGTTCGCCGATCGCGGGCTGGACGTCACCCTCGACGATGTGGCCGAGCGGGCAGGCGTCGGCGTCGGCACGGTCTACCGCCGCTTCGCCAACAAGCAGGAGCTCATCTCCGAGGTCTTCGACCAGATGGTCACCGAACTGGCCGAGGCCGTGAACGTGGCGCTGCACCACCCGGATCCCTGGGAGGGCCTGACCGACCTGTTCGAGTACTCCTGCCGCCATGTCGCCGCCAACCGGGGCTTCAGTGAGGTGATCCTCGAACTGCACGACAGCATGGATCGCTTCGTGTGCATGAAGGATCAGATCCGGCCCGGCATGCAGGCGGTCATCGCGCGCGCCAAGGACGCGGGTGTGCTGCAGCCCGATATCGAACCGGCCGATTTCTTCGCCATGGTGAACATGGTCGACGGCATCGCGGGCTTCGCGCGGCCGGTCAATCCCGAAGTATGGGAGCGCTACATGGCGGTGATCCTCAATGGCGTGCGCGGCGACAGCGTGCCCCGCCTGCCGCTCACGCAGCCCCCGCTCTCCGAGGACGAGGTCGAGCGCGCGAAGGCGGCCGCCTTCAACCCGCGCAAACGGTAGCGCGCATCACAGTCGCGGTTTAAAGTTGGTCGCATGACCAACTCTTGGGTGAACTGGGCCGGGGATCAGAGCTGTACCCCGGCGTCCATCGCCGAACCGAGCTCGCCCGAGGACGTCGCGGCAGTACTCGCTCAGGCCGAAGCGAACGGCCACACCGTCCGGGTCGCCGGATCCGGACACTCCTTCACCGAGACCGTGCTCACCGACGGCACGCTCCTGCGGCTGAACCAGCTCGACAAGATCCTGCACGTGGACCGCGCCACCGGCCTGGTCCGCGCCGAGGCCGGCATCACCCTCAACGCGGCCAGCAACGCGCTGCACCCGCTGGGCCTGGCCTTCCCCAATCTCGGCGACATCGACGTGCAGTCGATCGCGGGCGCCACCGCGACCGGTACCCACGGGACCGGATCCAAGCTGCAGAACCTCTCCGCCGCACTGCATTCGGTGGAGCTCATGCTGGCCGACGGCAGCCGGGTCGAGCTCAACGAGCAGACCGATCCCGACGGCTGGCGCGCCGCGCGCGTGAATGTCGGTGCGCTGGGCGTGGTCACGGCGGTCACGCTGCAGATGGTGCCGTCGTTCGTGCTCGAGGGCATCGAGCGGCCGGTCCCGGTCGAGGACGTGCTGGCCGATCTGGACAGCTTCGTCGAGGGCAACGAGCATTTCGAGTTCTACATGTTCGCCCACAGCCCGCTGGCCATGACCAAGCGCAACAACCGGGTCGAGCTGCCCGAACAACCGCGCGGCAAAGCCGTGGACTGGTTCTCCGACATCCTCATGACCAACTACACCTTCGACGCGCTGTGCCGGCTCACCCGGTGGCGCCCGAGCCTGATCCCGATGGTCCAGCGCAGCGCCGCCTACGCGGGCAGCTACCGCCGCCAGGTCGAACGCTCCTACCGGGTCTTCGCCAGCCCCCGGCTGTTCCGCTTCACCGAGATGGAATACGCCATCCCGCGCGAACATTCGGCCGACGCCATCCGCGAGATCAAGGAGGTGGCCAAGCATTTCGACACCCCGATGCCGATCGAGGTGCGCTGGGTCGCCCCCGACGACGCGTTCCTGTCCCCCGCCGGGGGACGCGAGACCTGCTACATCGCGGTGCACCAGTACCAGGGCATGAACTACGAACCGTATTTCCGCGCCTGCGAACGCGTTTTCGACCGCTACAACGGCCGCCCGCACTGGGGTAAGCGGCACTTCCAGACCGCCGAGACGCTGCGCGAGCGCTACCCGGACTGGGACCGCTTCGCCGACGTGCGCCGCCGCTTCGACCCCAAGGGCCGGTTCACCAACGCCTACATCGAACGCGTCCTGGGCCCGGTGAACTGAGTACCCACGAGCGTAGGACAAACCGACTAGTATCGGTTGCTGAAAGATCGCTGCTCATCCGGGCGTGACCACCCACGTAGGAGGTTCCGATGACTTCTTTCAGCGACAGCAACGACGCCGCCGGGAAGGCCGAGGGCGCGGCCCAGAATCTGGGCGACAAAGCGCAGGAGGCCTTCCAAGGCGGAGCCGAAGACGCCAGGGAATGGGTCGAGAAGGCGGGCGACGAGGTCAAGGAGTGGGCCGAGAAGGCCGGTGACGAAGTCAAGGAGTGGGCGGGCGGCTTGACCGACAAGGTCAAGGGGATGTTCGACCGCGGATCGAAGTAAGGATCCGACAATGCCGAAAAATGACGATTCCGGCGACGGCGCTTCGAAGTTCGAGGACACCACCGAACGCCTGGCCGACGATTTGCGCACCACCGCCGATGATCTGACCACCGATCTCGGCGTCACCGCCGCCGACCTGCGGGAGCGGGCGGGAGCGGCCACCGGGCAGCTGGCCGAACGGGCCAGCGGCGCCGCCGCCGAACTGGCCGATCGGGCACAGACCGCGGCCGCCGACCTGGCCGACATGGCGAAGGCCTTCGCCGACAAGATCACTCCCGAGGACTTCCAGTCCACCCTGGAACAGGTGCGGGCCAACCTCGACCACGCCGCACAGGACGTGCTGGCCGCGGTCAACGAGATCGTCACCGCGCTGAAGAACAGGGCTGGCGGAAAGTAGTTCAGCCAACCCCGGTTCCGGGCCGCACGGCCCGGAACCGGGGTTGTTCGCATGTGTTCGGCAGGTAGATCGCAGCAGACGACGACCGCAGGGGGCACCCCACGTGAGCACGACCGGCCAGACCTCGACCGAGACCGTTCCGGCCCATCATCGAGTGGCGGTGGCCCCCAGGGTGTTCTGGCCCGCCGCCATCGTGGTGACCGCCTTCACCGTGTACGCCATCGTCTTCCGCGACACCGCGGCCCGGCAGGCGAAAGCGCTGCAGGACAATGTGATCGGCGGCTTCGGCTGGTACTACATCGTGATCGTGAGCCTGTTCGTGGTGTTCGCGATCTGGCTGGGGCTGGGCCGGTTCGGCGACATCACCCTGGGCGAGGACGGCGAGAAGGCCGAATACTCCATCGGCGCTTGGCTTTCCATGCTGTTCGCGGCGGGCATGGGCATCGGCCTGGTGTTCTGGGGTGTGGCCGAGCCACTGTTCCACTACGAGGACCCGCGCCCCGGGGTCGGGTCCACCCCGGCACAGCGCGCGGATTCGGCCATGGTGCAGACGTTCCTGCACTGGGGCATCCACCCGTGGGCCATCTACGTGGTGGTGGGACTGGCCATCGCGTACTCGATCCACCGCAAGGGCCGGCCGGTGTCGATCCGCTGGTCGCTGGAATCGATCGCGGGCGACAAGGTCCGGGGCTGGCGCGGGGATGTCATCGACGTGGTGGCGGTGATCGGCACCGTCTTCGGTGTGGCGACCTCGCTGGGACTGGGCGTGCTGCAGATCTCGGCCGGGCTGAATCACCAGGGCTGGCTGCACGAACCGGGCAAGGGCTTGCAGGTGACGCTGGTCGTGGCGGTCACCGCGCTGGCCACGGTGTCGGTGGTGACCGGGGTGGACAAGGGCATCAAGCTGCTGTCCCAGCTCAATATGGGCGTGGCGGGCGCGCTGATGCTGTTCGTGCTGATCGTCGGGCCGACGCTGTTCATCGTCGACGATCTGGTGCAGAACCTGGGCCAGTACCTGCAGTCGCTGCCCCGGATCAGCATGTACACCGGCGCGACCGAGGGGCCCACGGGGACGGCCTGGACCCAGCAGTGGACCGTCTTCTACTGGGGCTGGTGGATTTCCTGGGCGCCGTTCGTGGGCGTGTTCATCGCGCGCATCTCGCGCGGGCGCACGGTGCGGGAGTTCGTGGCCGGGGTGCTGCTGGTGCCGACGCTGCTGACCTTCGCGTGGTTCGCGGTGTTCGGCGGGGCGGGCCTGCACCGCGAGATGTTCGGCGGCGGCGGGCTGGTCGGTCCGGACGGGCCCGATCGCGACAGCGCGCTGTTCGAGTTGCTCAACACCCTGCCCGGCGGCGCCATCACCTCCGGTCTGGCGATCCTGGTGATCGTGCTGTTCTTCGTCACCTCCGCGGATTCGGGGGCGCTGGTGGTGAACATGCTGTCCTCGGGCGGCAATCCGGAGCCGCCGACCTGGAGCCGCGCGTTCTGGACCACCGCGCAGGGTGCGGTGGCGGCGGCGCTGCTGGTGGCCAGCGGCACCGGCACGGCCGCGCTGACCACATTGCAGACGGTGGCGATCCTGATCGCGCTGCCGTTCAGCGTGGTGCTGCTGGCCATGTGCGTGGCGCTGGTGAAGACCTTCCGGGCCGACCGAGCGAGCTCGAAGGCCGACCGCGGGAGCTGATCCGGCCCCTCCGGTTTGCCGAATGTGTGCCAGCACCCTTAGAGCGACCGGAGTGATGCGCGTCAAGGGGGGTGTGCCGTGTGCACGCCACAGCCCGACCAGCATTTAAACTCCGATCCGGAACATAACGAAAACGTCTCGGATGGGAACTGCGCGCATCATGCTCAAAGGCTTCAAAGACTTCCTGATGAGGGGCAATGTCATCGATCTCGCGGTGGCGGTGGTCATGGGCACGGCCTTCACCGCGATCGTCACCTCGGTGACCAAGGGCGTGCTCGAGCCGCTGCTCGCCACCCTCGGCGGCAACAAGGAGTTCGGTCTGGGCTTCCAGCTGCTCGCCGACAAGCCGGCCACCTTCGTCGCCCTCGGGCCGATCATCAGCGCGGGCATCAACTTCCTGTGCGTGGCGGCGGTGCTCTACTTCGTGCTCATCCTGCCGATGAACACCATCAAGAGCCGGTTCGCGAAGGCCGAGGCGGAGAAGGTCGCCACCGAGCTGGAGCTGCTCACCGAGATCCGCGACCTGCTCGCCAAGCAGAACGCCGGCCGCTAGTTCCGCATTGTCGGGCCACGGTGCCGCCGAGCGCCTCGACTAGGCTTAGCCAGGTTGTTGCCAACATCCGGACACAGGTCTAGTCGAGGAGGCGGGAACCGTGGGCCGCATTCCACCCCGGGAACAGTCGCGCGATCTGGCGGACCCGGTGCGGCCCGCGCCGGCGAGCCGGTGGGCCATGCTCGCCGTGCTCTGCGCGAGCCTGCTGCTGGTGGCCATGGACGCGACCATCCTCAATGTCGCGCTGCCCTCGCTCATCGATCACATGTCGCCCACCCCGATGGAGCAGCTGTGGATCGTCGACCTCTACGGCCTGGTGCTGGGCGGCCTGCTGATCACCTGCGGCGCGATCAGCGACCGGTTCGGCCGGAAACGGCTGTTCCTGCTCGGCTTCCTGCTCTTCGGCGCCGCCTCGGTGATCGCGGCGACCGCGCACTCCCCCGCTCAGCTCATCGCGGGCCGGGCGCTGCTGGGTGTCGGCGGGGCCATGGTGATGCCCTCCACGCTCTCGCTGATCCGCAATATCTTCACCGATGACAAGGAACGCACCCTCGCCATCGGCATCTGGGCCTCGGTGGCCGGTGGTGGCGCGGCCATCGGCCCGCTGGTCGGCGGTCACCTGGTGGAGGCGTTCGGCTGGTCGGCGGCCTTCTGGCTGAATGTGCCCGTCGTGCTGCTCACGGTGGCGGCGGGACTGTGGCTGCTGCCGGAGTATCGCTCCCCGCAGCAGGGCCGTCTGGATTGGGTCGGCGCGCTGCTGTCGGTGCTGGGCATCGTGGCCCTGGCGTGGGGCATCAAGCATGTGGCCAAGGGCGATCCGGCCCCGATCGATCTGATCATCATGGTGGCGTCGGTGATCCTGCTGGGGCTGTTCGCCTACCGGCAGTCGAAGTCGCCCGACCCGCTGCTGGATGTGCGGTTGTTCCGCAATCGCGCCTTCACCGCCGCCGCGCTCGCCACCCTGCTCGCCATGCTGGCCATCGGCGCGGCCCTGTTCCTGATCTCGTTGTGGCTCCAGTACATTCACGGCTACACGCCGTCGGAGGCCGGTGTGCGCACCCTGCCCGCCGCCCTGGCCACCCTGTTCGGTTCGCTGGCCACCCCCTGGCTCATGCAGCGCCTGGGCGTGCGCGCGCTGATGGGGTTCGGATTGGGCGCGCTGGCAGCGGGTTTCGCGGTGCTGGCCGCCGTTCCCGACACCACCTACCCGATCGTGGCCGTGGTGCTGCTGTGCCTGGGCATCGGTGACGGCATCGCGATCACCACCGCCGCCGCGGTGCTGGTGGCCTCGGTGCCGGCCGAGCGCGCCGGGCAGGCGGGCGCGGTCGAGGAGACCAATTACGAGCTGGGCATCGGCCTGGGCGTGGCGCTGCTGGGCAGCATCCACGGCCGGCTGTTCACCGGGCATATGACCGGGCTGCCGCTGCACGGCGACGATCTGGCCGAGGCCCAGGGGTCGGTGGGCGGCGCGGCCCACGTCGCCGAGCGGATCGGCGGACCCACCGGCGACGAGGTGCTGCACATCGCCCAGCACGCCTACGACGCGGCGCTCACCACCACCTCCTGGATCTCCACGGGACTGGTGGGCGCGGTCGCGGTGCTCACCGTGGTGCTGGTTCCGCGCGGCTTCACGGCGACCGCCGCGCACTGATACCCCGCTCCGGGGGACGTATCCGGTTATGCCAGTGCGACTTTCAGCTGTGCGAGTCCGGAGCGGATGCGGGCCTTCACGGCGGGCAGGCCGATCCCCAGCCGGTCCGCGACCTGCGGGTAGGTGAGCCCGCCGTAGAAGGCCAGCACCAGCGATTCGCGTTGATTGGGGGTGAGGGTGGACAGGCCGTGGCGGATGGCGCGCTGCTCGTGGCGGCGCAGGATCTCCTCGGCCACCACATCGGTGGCGGGGCGGTATTCGCCGACGCCGAAGCGGTGCTCGTGGCCCGCCGTGGTGCATTCGCGCCGCACCCGGTCCACGGCCTGATGGTGGGCCAGGGTGGTGAGCCAGGTCAGCGCATTGCCGCGGTTCGGGTCGAAGTTCGGGGCGCTGCGCCAAACCTGCAGGTAGACCTCGTGACAGGTTTCCTCGGCGTATCCGATGTCGCGCAGGACGTTCAGGACGCGGGAGTAGACGAGGCCGCGGGTGCGGCGGTAGAGCTCCTCGTAGGCGGCGCGGTCGCGCTCGGCGATGCGGCGGACGAGGGTGTCGAATTCGCCGCCGCGCCGGGTGCGGCGGGCCGGGCTGGTCGAGGGTCGGACGGGGTGGGCCGATGGCGGACGGACTGCCGGGTGGGCAGCGGAACGGTGTGGTGCACGTGAGGTATTCACGATTGCCCCCAGGTCGACGAAGCGAGCGGATCGACGGTGTCCGGATGCGGAGATGTCGAAACGAGCCGTCGAGGACTGGGACGGCCAGCGCGGAAACCAGCCGGGGACAGGGGCTTTCGGTTCCGCCAACTGCTCAGGCTACGCCCCGGTGGCCGATGCCTGCACAGATCGGATTAACCGGACACCATCCCGGCAAACCCGGCCGAACCGGGCGCGGGTCAGATCCGCAGGCCCAGGGCGACGATGCCGTGCGCGACCGCGTGCACCGTGACCCGGTGGCGGCGGGCGTGCGCGCGGATCAGTTCGAAGGCGGCGTCGGGGGTGGTGCGGTGGGCGTGGGCGAGCACGCCCTTGGCCTGTTCCACCACGATGCGGGTGGTGAGCGCGCGCTGGAGCTGCTCGGTCACCCGCTGGTGGCGGTGCACCAGATTGGCGGTGACGATATGCCCGGCGGCCATGCCCGCCAGCAGCGTGGCCACCGACAGGTCCTGCCCGGTCCAGTGCCGCACCTCGCGGGAGTACAGGCTCAGCACGCCGGCTTCGGTGGCGTCCAGGCGCATGGGGACGGCGGCGACCGAGGCGATCCGGTGCTGCCCGGCCAGGCTGGTGTACTCCGGCCACAGGTCGCCGTAGCTGCCGATATCGGTGACGGTCACCGGCGCTCCGCAGGCGTGGGCGACCACTCCGGGTCCGCGGTCGTGGTCGCGCTGGCAGACCTCGAGATCGAGCAGGTCCTCGGGAATTCCGGTGAAGAGTTCGGACCGGTCGCCTGGTGGCTGGGTGGACAGCGCCACGGTCACCCCACCCGGTTCCAGCACATCCATGGCGCTGCGCATCAATTCGTCCAGGATCTGGGGCGGTTCGTTCTCGGCCGGTAGCAGCCGCGCGAACCTGGCCAGCACCGTTACCAGCAACTCACTGTCGGACACCGCATTCACCCCGCATCGGCGAACGCCGGGCGCTCGCCACGAAAGTACTCCTGTGCCGCTCTTGCCGTCAGCCCATGGTATTTGCCGGGCGGGGTGCCGCGGAACAGTTGCGCTCATTCGGCTTCGATCCGAATGCTGCGCTCCACCACCCGCCGGGCCACCTCCACCAGCGACAGTCCGTGGGTGAAGGCGTATCCGCGCAGGCGGGCGTAGGCGTCGGGGATCTCGATGCCGAGCCGCGCGCTGGTCATGCCGGCCGCCTGATGAATCCACCGGCTGGACAATGGCTGCGCCCACTGGCGGGCGTCGTCGCCGGTGGCCAGCACCAGGCTGGCGGTCACCAGATCGGCGATGTGCAGCGCCGCCGACAGCAGCCGCGGCCCGGGCCGCCCGACGGATTCCCGATACAGGTCCACCGCGCCGAGCCGAATCGCGCCCAGCCGCAAGGGCACCGCGAACAGCGAGCCCGACACCGGCGCGGCCGAGAGGGCTTCGGCGAAGCCGGGCCAGTGCTCGCAGTCGGCGCTCAGATCGGTGACCACCACCGGCACCCCGTCGGCCACGGCCGTGACCGCCGGCCCCTCCCCCGCCGTGGCCTGCGCCCGCTCCACCCGTTCGGCGAATTCGTCACTGGCACACCAGGGTTGCATGCCCGCGTCGCGTTCCTCGAGCACGATGGCGGCGCGGCGCACGGGTAACACCCGCACGCACGCGGCGCATACCGCGTTCAATCCGCCGCCCGCGTCGCGCACGGCGCGCAGGAACTGTCCCGTCAGCTGATCGAACTGCGACGAAGCCATCACCATCGAACCGCCCCACAATCATCGCCCGGCGATGAGTTATTCGGTGCCCGAGGCCAGTATCACCGTCACAGCTCGACAACGAACAGGGCCGAAAGTCACTGTGGGTCAGCGCCGATGGCGACCGCGACCGGGCGGTGCGGTACGCCGAGCCGGTACAGGCCGCGCAGGTCGTACAGGTGCGTGGCGACCGCGCCGAGCACCAGACCGAAGGCCAGCCCGAACAGCGTCATCCAGATGCCGGTGCCGAGACCGGCCTCGAGGTGGCCGTCGAAGAACAGGATGGCGCGCACCGACAGATAGATCTGATGCATGGGCTCGAAGCTCGACAGCGAGGCGATCCAGCGCGGAATCGCCTCCACCGGAATCGAACCCGACGACGAGGGCAGGCCCAGCACCACGAACACGATCATATTGATCAGCAGGCCCATGGTGCCGAAGGCGGCCAGCACCGACAGCCCGGTGACCGCCACCGCGATGATGGCCAGCGTGCCGTAGAGGAACAGCGGCAGCGGTTCGTCGATGGGCATGCCGAAGATCCGCGCGATGCCCATGAACATGCCGGACAGGAAGGGCGCGGTGATCGCGGCGATGGCCCACTTCACCAGCAGCGTGCGCCATCGGCTGATCGAGGCCGGCTCGGGGGCGCGGAACCACGGACCGTATTCGGCCGGGACGTAACCGAGCACGTTGTCGATCATGGAGTGGATGATCATCGCGCCGCTGAAGCCCGCGAACAGCAGGACCAGGGTGTAGAAGAACGCCGACAGGCCCTGCCCGGTGCCCGCGGGGAGCGGACGGTAGGGGCTGGTGACCACGTCGATCGGCTTGGCCAGCTGCAGCCGGGCCGCGCCGGACAATTCGGTGGCGGGCGCGCCCGCCTGCGGGGCGAGCTTGGCCTTCACCTGATCGGTGAGCTGCGCGCCGACCGTCGAATTGACCTGTGCCATGGCCCGATCGGCGATGCGCTGGGTGATCGAGGACGCGTAGGTGCCCGCGCGCGGATTGGTCTGCACGGTGATGACCGGCCGTTCCACATCCCCGGGCACCACCGAGGCGGCGGCGAGGATCGAGAGCCGTTTGGTGAAGTCGCCGGGAATGATGATGGCGCCGTAGACCTGGCCGTTGCTCAACTGCTGGCGGGCCTCGCCGATGCCGACCACCCGCAGGTCGATCTTGTCGGCGGGAATCTGCGCGCTGAGCGCGTCGGCGATCTGGTCGCCGACATTGACGGTGCGGCCGTCCATCACGTCGCCCACGTCCTGGTTGACCAGGGCGACCGGGAAGTCGTGCAGGTTCTTCTCCGGATCGGAGGTGTAGCCGAGGTACATGGTGCCGATCAGGGCCGCGAGCAGGCCGAGCACCACCATCGGGCCGATCCACCCGCGCAGCGGCACGGCACGCCGGACCGGGTTCTCATTCGCCATGCGCACGAATGTAGGCAGCGACAACAAAGTAGTCAACGCCAACATCCCCGAGTGTGTCCGATATCCTGCTCTCACCATGAGCATCACCAAGCGCTGTCACTATGAGCATCGCGAAGCGTAGGGCCCGGGAGGTGGTCGAGCGCGCCCGTTCCTACCACCACGGGGACCTGCGCGCCGAACTTCTCCGCCGCGCCGAGGAGACGCTGCGCGGCGGCGGCATCGAACGCCTGTCGCTGCGGCAGCTGGCCCGCGACACCGGGGTCAGTCACGCCGCGCCCGCCCGGCACTTCCGCGACAAACAGGCGCTGCTGGACGCGTTGACGGTCGCCGGATTCGAGCGGCTCGGCGCGGGATTCGAGAAGGCGGCCGCCGCGGGCACCTTCCTGGAACGCCTGCGCGCCATGGCCCACACCTATCTGCGCTTCGCCATCGACAACCCGGAACTGCTGGCGCTCATGTTCGCCCGCAAGAACAGTCCCACCCCGGCCATCGGGGAGGCCGCGGCCCGCGCGTTCACCGTGCCGATCGAGATGGTCACCGACGCGCAGGCGCGCGGGGAGGTGGTGCCGGGCGAGCCGCGGCGAATCTGCCTGTCGGCGGTGGCGGCGCTGCAAGGGCTGGCCGCGATCCTCGGATCGGGCCTGGTCGACGCCGCGGAGGCGGACGGACTGTTCGACGAGATGGTCACCCACATGCTCGACGGTTTGCGCCCCCGACGCTGAGATCGCGCCGCCGCCCCCGAAATCAGTGGCCTCCGCACCCGTAACCTTTCAGGCGTGACGATCGAGAAACGACAGTGACGATCGAAGGCAGGCAGTACGGCGGACGCGCCGTGACCGAACGAAAAGCCGAGCGCCGGCAGCGTTTCCTCGACGCGGCCATCCGAATCTTCGGCGAGCGCGGCTACGCCAACTGTTCGCTGGCCGATGTGTGTGCCGCGGCCGGGCTGTCCAAACGCCAGTTCTACGAGGAATTCCAGACCCGCGAGGACGTGCTGGTCGCCGCCTACGACCAGATCCAGGACCAGTCCGCGGCCGCCCTGGCCACCGCGTTGAGCGCCATGGGCCCCGACCCCGACCCGACCGAGACCGTGACCCAGGCCCTCTCGGCCTTCCTCGATTCCATCGGCTCCGACCCGTTCCGCGCCAAGGTGGCCTTCGTCGAGGTCGTCGGCGTCAGCGAGCGCATGGAACAACACCGCCGCGCACGCCGCCACCTGTGGGGCGACACCCTCCGCCTGGCCGTCCAACCCCTGGCCGGCGACACCGCCACCCTCCGCGGCGCCCCCGAACTCGCCACCAGCGCCCTCATCGGCGCGATCAACGGCCTCGCCCACGAATGGCTGCTGTCGGACCCGCGCCCGCCGGTCCGATCCCTGGTGGAAGTCCTGGTCCCCATGACGGTCGCCCTGATCGCCCGCGACACGGACTAACCGCCGCGCGGAAGTCCCGGCGGGCGCGGGGATCTGTCGGTGCTGGGCGGCAAGATCTCCGGTATGACCGACGAGGAGCGGCGGTGGGCCGATCCGCGGGCGACCGAGGCTGTGCGCAAGCTGTTGCGACGGCATCGGGGGGCGGTGGAGACGGTGCTGACGGCCGCGCGGGTGGATGGGCTGCATCAACTCGCCGATGCCGCAGCGGGATACGTGGCGGCGCCGGAGCGGCCGGGGACAGCGATGGGGGCCGCGGTGGCGTTCGCGATCGCGCAGTACACGGCGGTCGCCTATCGCACGGGGGTGCGGCGGGAGCAGGAATTCATCGATCGGTTCATCGACAGCTGGATGGTCGAATTCGGGCATGCGTTCACGAGCGAGGTCGCGGAGGCACGAGCGGGGGTGCGGGTGGAGGAACCCGATCCGCGGGCGGGGCGAATGACGGCGTGGCTGCGGGTGATCGAGCCCGGCGAGGATGTCGAGCCGGCGGCCGAGGCGCTGCGGGGGCGGGTGCGGGAACGGCTGGGGAGCGCGCCCGAGGGGGCGGCACGGGTGGCGCTGGAACCGAAATCGGTGACGACCGATCAGATTCGGCGGCTCGAGGCGGCCATGGTGGATGGCCGGCGCTGGCGGGCGGACGCGCATCGGCGGTTGGTGCTCGAGGATCCCGCGCTCGGGCAGGCCGCACGGCTGCTGGTGTGGGGGGTCTTCGATGCCCGCGGCGAGGTGACGGGGGCGTTCCGAGTGGACGAGGAGCGCGCGCTGCGCAATCTCGACGGCGCGCCGGTCGAACTGGCGGACCAAGCGTTGGTGGGTGTGGCTCACCCGATCCAGCTCGGCGAGACGCTCGGCGCCTGGCGGGACCTGTTCGACGACAATCGGTTACGGCAACCGTTCGAGCAGCTGGAACGGCCGATCAACCTGCTCACCGCGGAGGACGCGGAGTCGAATCGCCTGTCCCGCTTCACCGATCAGCCGATTCGCACGGATCGGGTGTTCGGTCTGCAACAGCTGGGCTGGCAGGTGTCGCGGGAGGTTCTCACCCGCCGGTTCGGACCGGTTCGGGAGGTGATCGTCGCGCTGGATCCCGGGCTCGAAGGCGGTTTTCGCGATGAGCCCGAGTTGCAGCGGATGCTGTCGGTGGAGCTCCGGGGCGGCACGTTCGGCGCACTCGATGCCGTGACCGCCTCGGAGTTGATCCGTCAGCTGGAGCGGCTGGCGGCGTGACGTCCGGCGCGGCGGCCGAAGAACGAGCCCGCGCCGAGCTGGGTGCCGCTGGAGTAGCCCTTGCCGTCCTGGGCCAGGGTGGAGGCGGTCGCGCCCGCCGCGTACAGGCCGGGGATGGGTGATCCGTTGTCGCGCAGCACCTCCGAGTCGACCGAGGTGCGCAGCCCGCCGAGGGTGAAGCCCGCGTAGAGCGCTTTGCCCAGGGTCAGGTCGAAGGCCGCCCACGGCCCCCGGTCCTGCGGTTGCAGCCATTCGGCGGCCTTGTGGAAGTCCGGATCCTCGCCGCGGGCCGCGTTCTCGTTGTACCGGTCGAGCGTGGATCGCAGTGTCTCGGCGGGGATTCCGAGCGCCGCGGCCATCTCGTCCACGGTCTCCCAGCCGTCGATGAACGGCGCGAGCGGGAACATGGGCCGTTCCATGTGCTCGGAGTCGACGATCAGGTACGCGACCGCGCCGGGCTGATCGAGCACGTACGCGGAGGTGCGCGCGTGGTAGGAGTCCTCGGCGACGAACCGTTCGCCCTTGTGGTTCACCACGATTCCGGTGAGCAGCTTCGACGGCGGATACACCGGCGCGGTCACGAACGCCTGATCCATCATGCGGGTCACGCCGCCTGCCGACACTCCGAGCCGGATGCCCAGTCCGTCGTCGAACGGGGTCCCAAGCACGAACGGCTTCTCGGTCAGCCACGGCACGTGCTCGGCCACCATGTCGGTGTTCATGACGAAGCCGCCGGCGGCCAGCACCACCGACTTCGCTCGCACCGCACCGGTTCTCCCGAGGTTCTTCCACTCCACGCCGACGACCGCGCCGTCCGCGCCGGTGATCAGATTGGTCACGCCGGTCTCGTAGCGCACCTCGACGCCGAGCGCGGCGGCCCGCTTCACCAGCAGGTCGATGATCATCGCCGCGCCCTGGGTGTCGCCGGGCACCGGGACCTTGTGCCCGCGGGGCGCGGGAACGGCCTGTTCCCGGTAGGGCCACACCTTCTCGTTGCCGGTGTACATCAAGCCCTGCGTGCCCGGCTGGATGACCGCTTTCTCCGGGTAGTAGCTGCGCTCGAACTCGAACCCGAGGCTCTCCAGCCAGTCGAAGTGCTCGACGCTGCCCTCGCAGTAGGCGCGAATCTTCTCCGGTTCCGGATCCCGCGCCACCGACAGCAGGTATTTGTACATCTCCTCGGCCGAGTCCTCGTGCCCGGTCGCCCGCTGCACCGCGGTGCCGCCGCCCAGGTAGAAGTGCCCGCCCGCGAGCGCGGTGGTGCCGCCCGCGACCCCGGCGCGTTCCAGCACCAGC